>NZ_JABDWE010000008.1:0-274656 GCF_019685125.1 Rhizobium sp. NZLR10
CCTATGTCTCACATCGCGCCACGCCCCGCGTCGCGGTGACTGTCTTAGGCATCTGCACCGTGTTCCAAGGCATCGGCGGCACTACAGGGAACTTCTTTGGCGGCGTGATCAAGACATCGACGGAGAGCTTCAGCGGCATCTATCTCGCCGTTGCAGTCACGGCCGCCGCCGCCGCGGCGATGACGATCTCGCTGCCGAAGGACCAGAATGTGCAGGCCGTGTAGCGTCTAGCCGAGCGAAACGAACGGTTGATGGGCCGGAGGTTCAAGGCTGCGGGCGGTCGATGCGACCGTGCCAACCTTAATCCTGATTTGCGAACTGGACGACCGGAGCCCGGGCGGAGGATGTCGGCAGGGGATCTAACCTTAGCGGCAAAAGTCCACGATGAAATCGGTTCGCCGAGTAGTCACGCGGCCAGACGAACTCAAGACCGGCGCGATCGGGTAGATAGTCTGGAACCAATGCGTACTAACTGTCGGCAACTCTTTCGGCACGAGTTGTCACCGACGTCTTCCAGTGGACAATCGCAATGCACGCCTTGAAGGGATATGAACCGGCGGCCGGTCCATTTGCGTGCAAACACTGACCTTAAAGCCCAGCGGATCACACGCTTGCCGCCTTTCCAACAGTCCAGCAAGACCCCAGCTGACGGATGTATTGCCCATAGGCTTGTCGACAATGCCTCGATTACCCTTTTCACCGACAGGCCATAGAGTACATACAACTGGGGTAGAGTGGCTTAAGATGCCAGGGCGTCTTAACTCACTGAGATTCTATGTCCGAAGTCGACTGGCTGAGCCATCTCCTGCAAATCGTCACCGTGACGGGCCAGCTCGAGGTCCGCTGTTCCTATGGCGCACCATGGCGAGTTGCCTGGCCGCGGGCAGCGGCGAACGAAATCCCTTACCACGTCATCGTCAAGGGCCGAGCCATCTTCGAGCACCTAGAGACGAAAACGACGAGAGAACTGGCGGCCGGAGATATCGTGTTGCTGCCTCACGGCGCGCCCCATGTGCTACATGATGGCAGCGGTCAAACACCCGTCCTGACCCGGCAAAGCCGTGGGGCGGCCGGATGGATGCTGAGCGAGAACGATAGCCCGGACGAGCAGCTCGATCTTTTATGCGGCCGGTTTTTCATAGCGCCGCCCCATGATCGGCTGATCCGCAACTACCTGCCGACAAATCTGGTGGCGCGGGCAATCGACCGCCCCGCAGAGAACGTAGTCAGCCCCGCGACCGATCAACTAGCCGGCCTGGTGGCGTTGATGCGCATGGAGGCCGCCGGCGACCGGGCGGGCGGGCGCGCCGTTCTCAACGCGCTGTCTTCGGCCCTTTTCACGCTGGTGCTGAGGGCGGCAAGCGAATCCGAAAAGGCCCCCGAAGGCCTGCTGGCTCTCGCCGGCCACCCAAGACTGGCGCCGGCAATCACTGCCATGCTCGCCGATCCGGCCAATCCCTGGAAACTGCCCGATCTGGCGGACCTGTGCGGCATGTCGCGCGCCACCTTCATGCGGCACTTCCAGGACAGGCTGGGCTGCTCCGCCCTCGATCTGTTGACCGACCTGCGCATGAGCCTGGCGGCGAACGAATTGAAAAAACCGTCGATCAGCACCGAGGCCGTCGCCGAAACGGTTGGTTATCAATCCGTTTCGGCGTTCCGCCGCGTGTTTGCCGAGAGAATGGGGATGACGCCGGGGGAATGGCGCCGGCTGGCGCAAACCGGGGAGATGCGCGCGAACTAGGACCGGCGCTTTCTAACTGATCCTTTTGAGCATTAAATTGAGGCAATCCAGTCTCGATATTATCACTGATGCCCGTAAATTGGTTTCCGTAATCACTTGATGAGGGAACCCCCCAATGAACGATATCAGCAACGCAGCCATCCAAACGGCGCCGACCAACGCCGTCATCGAAACCATCCTGAGCCGCAGTGCCGCCAAATATTACGACGCCACCGCGTCACTGAGCGACGATCAGATCCGCGATCTGGTGCGGATCGGCACGTCCGCGCCGACATCCTTCCATCTGCAGAACTGGCGGTTTATCGCCGTTCGTACGCCCAGGGCCAAAGCCCAACTGCGCCCGATCGCTTGGAACCAGCCGGCGATCACCGATGCCGCAGTGACCTTTATCATCATCGGCCAACTGGCCGATGCCAGCACTGTCCCCGAGCGCCTGGCGCCGGTGGTCGAAGCCGGCATCATGCCGGCGCGTCTGGTGCCGGAATGGGAAATCCCGGCGCGCGGTCTTTATGACGACCAACCGCAGCGGCAGCGCGACGAAGCGGTACGCTCGGCAACCTTCGGCACCTCGGCGATTATCTATGCCGCCCGCTCGCTTGGCTTGGGTTCGACGCCGATGATCGGCTTCGACGCAGAGGCCGTGCATAGCGAGTTCGGTCTCGCCGAAGACGAAATCCCGGTGATGCTCCTCACCGTTGGGCCGTTGCGCGCCGGTAACTGGCCGCAGAAGCCGCGCATGCCCGTGGCTGACGTCCTGGACTTTGCATAACCCTCATTTCAACCAGCAAGCTTAAGGAAACCTACCATGACCAGAACCACCGTTCTGACGCCGGACCATGTGCCCGCAGAATCCAAGCAGACCCTCGATGCGTTCACGAAGAACATCGGGTTCACCCCCAACATGATGGCGGCCTTCGCGCAGAGTCCGATCGCGTTCAACGCCTGGGCCGCTCTGCTCGGATCTCTGAGCAAGACGCTCGATGTGAGGACACGCGACAGCATCGGTCTCGCAGTCTCCGAGGTGAACGGGTGCAACTATTGCCTGACGGTTCACAGCTTTACCGCCGAACATATGGCCAAGCTGCCGGCCGATGACATCATCCTCGCCCGCAAGGGACATGCCAACGATCCGAAGCGGGATGCGGCGGTCCAGTTTGCGCGCAAGGTGAGCGAGACCCGCGGGCAGGTCAGCGACGCCGATCTGAAGACGGTCCGCGATGTCGGCTACACCGATGCAAACATCATCGAAATCGTCGCACTGGTGGCCATGTATTCACTGACGAACTTCTTAAACAACGTGTTCGATCCCGAGAAGGACTTCCCCGCCGTTCCCCCAGCGGGATCGATCTGATCCTTTCTCATTCGCAACCTTTTGAAGCTGTTGGGATCGACCAAATGAACATTCTCCATATTGATACCAGCCCGCGTCTGGAATCGCATAGTCGCGCGCTTTCGGCGGCGATCGTCGAAAAGCTTCTTGAGGTCGTGTCCGCCGCGAGCATCACACGGCGCGACATTGGGGCAGACCCCTTGCCCCAGACCACGCCGCTATACGCCGCTGCGTTGGCGTCGCCGGCGACCTCGGCCGCGCCGCCGTCGGGCTCTCTTGACCTTTCCGAAATCCTCATCGGGGAGGTCGAAGCAGCGGACATAATCGTTATCGGAACGCCGATGCACAACTTGACGGTCCCCTCGGTTCTCAAGGCCTGGATTGACCAGATTCTGCGCGTCGGTCGCACGATGAAATCGACGCCCGCCGGAAAGATGGGAATGCTTCGAGACCGTCCGGTTTTTATCGGCGTCGCTTCGGGCGGCTTTTTCACCGGAGAGAGAGCGAACCAACCTGATTTTCTCACACCCTATCTGTCGCTATCACTGAGTTCGATCGGCCTGAAAACGCATCAATTTTTTCCTCTGCAAGGCACAGCGTTCCTCGACTGGGACGACGCACCCGTGGCGAGGCAGAAGATCCTCGCCGCCCTCGACCTGACGGTTGTACCGGGACTTAGAGACATTGACGGCGTCCCCATGGTGCTGGCGGATGTCAGCGGACGATAGCCAAATGTCGTTCTGGGCTGGCACCCAAGCAGCCCCGACACCTCAACCCTTTCCGCCCCGCCGCAAACAATAGGAGGCCTTCAGATGACTCTAACAGCAAATACCCTGCCGCAAATCGGTGATAGGATCACCGAAAGGGCAGCGCCACCGGATGATACCGCCCTCCGCGAATGGATCGGACCTGAGGGGTTTGCCTATTGGTCCGAGCTGCGGACCTGGATCGATGAATTTTACCCGGGCGTTTTCGCACCGGAATGGCTTTACGGCGGCAAGAACCGAGGTTGGTCCCTGCGCTATAAGAAAACCAAGGCGTTCACCACCTTGGTCCCGGAGTTCAAGCGGCTTTCGGCCGTCGTGGTGATGGGCCGGGTGGAACGCGAGAAGTTCGAGGAACGGCGTTATGCCTGGCGTCCGCAGCTAGTCAAGCTCTACGATGAAGCCAAAACCTATATCGACGGGAAATGGCTGACGCTTCCGATTTTAAAGGCAAGCGATCTGCAAGATGTAAAAGACCTCTTGGCGATGAAGCGTCCTCCGCCATCGGGCAAGTGATGGCAAAACATCCCGGCTTCGCGCGTCGACATCGAATCCATCAACGCTGCCGACGAGCCGAAACTGCTTGGCGTGATAGCTCGAGATGAGCTCGCAGGCATCTAATTTTCCGTCACAACCAACAGAGATTAGAGGAAACAACTCCAATGAAAGCGATTGTAGTAACAGACCCGGAGGCAGGTCTCGCCGGAATGAAACTGGTGGATCGAGCCGAGCCGAAGGCCGCCATCAACGACGTCGTCGTCAAGGTTCATGCAGCGGGGTTCGTCAATACCGAACTCGAATGGCCTTCCACTTGGACCGATCGTACCTCACATGATCGGACGCCATCAATCCTCGGCCACGAGTTGGCTGGCGTGGTCACGGCGTTGGGTTACGGCACCACGGGGCTTTCAGTCGGCCAGCGGGTGTTCGGCCTGGCGGACTGGTATCGCGATGGCACGCTCGCCGAGTATGTCGCCCTGGAGGCTCGCAATCTGGCGCCGCTGCCAGGCGATGTCGATTTCACTGTTGGTGCAAGTCTGCCAATCTCCGGGCTGACGGCATGGCAGGGTCTGTTCCAGCATGGTCGGCTTCAGGCGGGGCAAACTGTGCTGGCGCACGGTGCGGCCGGCGCGGTCGGTTCGATCGTAACACAGCTTGCAAGGGAAGCCGGTGCCTATGTCATCGGTACCGGGCGCACAGCCGACCGGCAGAAGGTTCTCGACTATGGCGCAAATGAATTCCTTGATCTTGCCAACGACACGCTGGAAGACATCGGTGGCGTCGATTTGGTCTTCGACGTCATCGGCGGCGACATCCAGAAGCAGTCAGCGGCGCTCATCCGGGCAGGCGGAACGCTTGTGACGGCTGTCGGGCCGACGGAAGTCCGGCCTTCCCACGGCTTGACGGTCGACTTCGTAGTCGAGGCCGATCGCGACCAACTATCCGAGATCGTTCAGCGGGTCCGCGACGGAAGACTGCGGACAAATATCGGCAAGGTCACAACTCTCGCCGACGCTGTCACCACGTTCAACGCTACCGAGCGGCGCGCGGGAAAAACGGTCGTTCGCATTCTGACTTGATGGGGCGTAGCAGGAGGGGCGATCAATAACATTGAAAGCTCCTGCTGCTCTTGAAGGGATTGGAACCGACGACCCAGTTATTCCGAATTCTCTCTGAAACTGAATTGCTCGGCAGGCCAAATGGTTGGCCTGCTTGCGGTGGCTGATTTGGGCCGGAAGTTGACACTCCGCAGTCAGGTAAACTTGTGGGAAAGCGGACATTCACATGGGAAAGGCTGACGGTATCCTCCGCTCCGGGTCGCCGCTCGCGTGACCAGCTTCAAACCTGCGCGTGGTAACGGCCGGAGTAAACCGGCCATTGGGCAGCGTCATGCCTGCAGTACGGTTTGCCGGAGGGGTTTAGCCCGCCCACCGGGCGCAGCTTTGCGCGAGACTGTATTCTCCGAACCCGGCCGTGAAGGCAAGTGCCTATGCGGCACGGGCTGCTGCGGCTTGCGCTATCAATTCTTCGTCCTTGGCCACGCCCCGCTTGAAGGCATCCCGCTCTACCAGTTTGCCGATATAGTCCAGAAACGCCTTGCGCGGGGGCAGTGTCTGAAGGCCAAGACCCCAGCCGATATGCGAGCCGATATAGATGTCCGCAGCCGTGAACCGATCGCCCGCGATGAAGGGATGCGCCTGCACCGCTTTTTCCAACTGGTCCAAAGTGCGCGTGTAGCTGCCATAGCCGAAGAAGAACTCCTGCTCGGGAGCGGGCACAAATCCAGCCCGGTGGTTCGTGACGGCCTGTTCCACAGGCCCCGCGGCGAAGAACATCCAGCGATAATATTCGGCACGCTCGTTTGCGGTAGGCGAAAGCCCGGCCTCGGGGAACGTCTCGGCGAGGTACGTAATGATTGCGCCGCTCTCTGTCACGGCGCGGCCATTATGCACAAGCGCCGGCACCTTGCCCATGGGATTGATCGCGGTGAAGAAGCGAACCAGTTCCTCGTTGGGATTGCTCGATGCTGGCCGTTCGAGCGCCGCGCCGCCCCATTCGTCAATTGCGCTGGTCTTTTCGTAGTCGAGGACCACCGTCTCGTAGGGGTGGCCTACCTCCTCCAGGATCCAGCGCACGATGCGCCCGCGTGAGTTCGGGTTGGTGTAGAATGTGAGCGCCATGCTCGATCTCCTGATTGATGGTTGTCGTTATCTGGATCCGTTCGTCCTGCAGGGGATGTTGTGGGACTGTCGGCTCCAGAGATGGTTGCCGCCGGATCTGAGGCTCAGCGCCAGCGCCATCGGAGGAGAAGATAAGAACAGGACACCGCGCACGCATTAGCAAGCTACGCCACAAGACTTGCACAACGCGCCAAAAATACTACGGTATAGGCCAGGTCGTACGTTAACCGCCGCCTTCACCTGTACTCCGCGCGCCAGACCGAAAATATTAATCGAAAGCGTGACTGCCGATGTGCGGTCTGGGTGATGGCACACTCGCCTTCTGCAAAACAAAACGCGTCTGCGGGCTATTTCGACCGCCTGCAATCTCCAAATGGAGTAAATAGATAACTATGGCCAAAGTCCTTTCCGACCGATGCAAATTGCCGAGGCCATTCTGGCAGTCACTTGAACAACTGGGACTGCGGCCTTCGGCGGTGCTGCGACAGGCCAGGCTTCCTGCGACGCTGCATCTCGACAATTCCGCCGTCATCAGCACCACACAACTTTTCGCCATCTGGAACGCCATAGAGGCGCTGTCCGGTGACCCCGCCTTCAGCATAAGGATGGTGTGCGAGACCAGCACCGCCAATCACAAGCTCGCAATTCTGGTGGCGTCCTACGCTGCCGACTTTCGAGACGGTATGGCGCGGCTGGACCGCTTCAATCGTCTTTGCAGCCCTGACCGTCTTTGTTGCGAAGAGCGCGACGGCAAGGTGTCGGTGACCATCGAGTGGCCTACCGTCACCGAACCTGAGCCTCCCCTGTCAGTGGACGCAAGCTTTGCCCTTTTGCTGGAACTCGGGCGACGCGGTACTGGCCGTCACCTGCGGCCAATCTCGCTGGAGCTGCGGCGACCAAATCCGGGAACGGACAGGCACGCAATTTTCTTCGATTGCCCGATCCATTTCGGGGCAGAGCGTGATCGCATGGTGCTGAATGCACCGGACCTCGACCTGCCATTCCCCGGACACAACCCCGAACTGATCCAGATGCTCACCCCCGCGCTGGCAGAGGCCGTGCGCGAGATCGAGGTGCAGGCCACGATCGGTGAGCAGGTAAAGGGCACCTTGAAGCGCACAATGGCCAGTGGTCGCCATGATCTCGCTGCCGTGGCGCGCGATCTGGGCCTGAGCGAACGCACCTTGCAGCGGCGGATTGCGGCGGAAGGCCAGACTTTCCGTGCTCTCCTGACCGAAGCCAGACAGGAACTCGGCCGCCAGCTTCTCTCCGATCTCACGATTGACGTGGAAGAGGTAGCCTACCTGCTGGGATACCAGGACGCCAACTCGTTCTATCGAGCTTTCCGCGAGTGGGAAAACATGACGCCCGGCCACTGGCGTCGGATCAAGTCTGTGTCGGCAATGACTGCCCTTAGGCGGCGGTGAAGCGGAGATCAACGGCCGGGTTGAGGGCGGGTTCCCGCCAGACATTCACCCTTAATCGAAATGTACCGAATGCTAACCTTGATCAGGTGAGCTCGTTGGCTGAGCACACCCAGGTAGAGTGTCTTCTCACCGGATTGACGGCCGTGATAAAAAGGGCCCATGGGCATCAAGAACTATCTAATCGAAGGCGGCTCGGGCACTGGAAAGACGTCTGTCGCTGCCGAACTGGAGCGGCGGGGCTACCATGTCGTCCATGGTGACCGCGTTTTGGCCTATGTCGGCGACCCCGAGACAGGCCAGGCGCTCGCAGGACCACCCGAAGGCGCAGACCGCATCGCTTGGGGATATGCGCACTGGATCTGGCCTGTCGACAAGGTCCGAGCTATTGCTGCCGACACCACCCATCCTGCCACGTTCTTTTGTGGCGGTTCGCGCAATTTCCACAAATTCCTGGACCTGTTCGATAAGGTTTTCGTGCTCGACATCGACGTTGAGACGTTGAACCGACGACTAGATGGGCGGCCGAATGAGCCGGGCTTCGAGCCGGCCGAGCGGGCCCTGGTACTTCGCTACCATCGTACCCGGGAGTATCTTCTTGCCGGCATAAATATCGACACGGCGAATACCGTCCCAAGTGTCGTCGACGATATCCTCGCTAAACTCACCTGAAGCCCGGCAGGCTTGTGATCGGGAGGGAAGCAACTGATTATTGCGAGAAAGACGTTAGCTGCCGTACGGCTCACTGGCGGCGTTGTCGGTTTCATAGCCGGCAGCTTTAAGAATGACAAACCGGGCATCCTAACGGCCGTCTTGAGGGCGCATAGCCGCTCGATCGCGATCTTTGGAATTGAGAAAGTTTCGTTGACACGTGCAGCCCCACTGCGCGCGGGGCCGCACGCGCTCAGATTTCAGTGTGCTCAGCTAGTTCCAGTGTATCCTCAATGTCCACGCCAAGGTACTTGACCGTATTTTCGATCTTGGTGTGCCCCAACAGGATTTGGATCGAGCGAAGATTGCCTGTCGCCTTGTAGATCATTGCGGCCTTCGTGCGCCGAAGCGAGTGCGTGCCGTAGTCTTCGCGTCGTAGACCAATTGCGGTCAACCATTCATCGACCAATTGGGCATACTGACGAGTACTCAGATGATCGGTGTGGTCGACTCGACTGGGAAAGGCGTAATCGTCAACTGTTCCACCTCGCCGTTCAAGCCATGCAAGCAAACTTGCCCTCACCTCCGCCGTGATTTCGAACTGAACCGGACGGCCGGACTTTTGCTGGACGACCAGGGCTCGAGTTCGAATTTCCGTTCCTGTCACGAGACTCCCGACTTTCATTTTCACGAGATCGCAACCACGCAGCTTGCTGTCGATTGCGAGATCAAACAACGC
Source organism: Rhizobium sp. NZLR10 (assembly GCF_019685125.1). NCBI lineage: Bacteria > Pseudomonadati > Pseudomonadota > Alphaproteobacteria > Hyphomicrobiales > Rhizobiaceae > Rhizobium > Rhizobium sp. NZLR10. The sequence goes on from NZ_JABDWE010000008.1 coordinate 9,334, forward strand.
ACGATCTCTCATGCGTCCCTCCCTATCAAGGAAGAAGCGGATCGCCCAAATCTGGCTGGAGGGGTTCAGGACCGAGGCCCCACAGTTGGTCCAAAGGGGCATAGCAGCTTGAGTATGCGGCGTCAGCTTTGCGCCCGCATAGTGGTCATCGAGCCACCGGCCGCCGTTGCTGCAAAACGGACGTGACGCAGTGACAACGCGGGTCGCAGTTGCGCCAAGCCGCCATTCTGCCCCATGCGGGTGATTAGATCACGAATTCCTCCTCGTACGTCTGTGGCTCGGGAACGACCGTAACCTCCACCGGAACGATCCAATTGGCCGCGTAGCTCTCGCAGTCGGAACGCTGGAGGTCGGGCTGCACGCACCCCGCCCCATCGATCGCGCGACATCGCAGTTTATATCGCCCCACTTCTTCAGGGGTCCACATGTACTCCCACAAGCGCCATGCAAAGGGACGTTCTGTTTCGAGGAGCCTTCCCTCGCGCCAGCCCCTGCCATCTCCGGTGCAGACCTGCACCTGCCGGATAACAGCCTCTCCGCTCCAGGCGGCTCCGAAAATCCGGTACGGTTGGCCGGCGATGAGACGCGCCCCCTGCACGGGACGCGCGATTTGCGCTTTGACCTCCATCTCCGCGAGGGGGACCAGCCTGGGTTCCCCGAGGCTGCGCTCCCAACGGAAATAGTCGCGCGCCTGCCAGTAGCCAAGGAACGGTTGCTCCACAACCGTGATATGCGTGATCCACTTGACCCAAGCCATGCCGAACCAGCCACCCACGACCGCGCGTAGCGGGTAGCCGTGATCGCGCGTCAACGGCTCCTCGTTCATCGAATAGGCAAGGATCGTGCTGTGAGCGATGGCCTTCTCTAGCGGTAAACTGCGCGCAAAAGCGATGGGGCCGGGAGAAGCCGTTTTCCTGTTCGTGTCGACGACGCCGCTGTCTGCGCCTACGAGCAGAACCTCACGTGCGGTTCGCTTAACGCCCGCCATTTCTAAAATCTCGCGCAGAAAAACACCTGTCCACGCGGCATTGCCGACGGCTCCGTTCTGCCACTGCAACCCGTCCTTCGGCGGCACATAGTAGACGCGCCCGTTCCCTGCGCACTCTACGACGGCAGTGAAAGTCGTGCTCCGCATCGCCTTGATGCTGTCGAGGTCAAGTTCGATCGGCCGCTCCACCGCCCCGCCAACCCGCAATCTCCAGTCTCGCGCATCGAGGTCCGGCGACGGGAAATGGTTTCGCACGAAGAACAGCTCGGTTGGGATCAGCCAATCGGAGAGCGACGCAAACGGAAACTCGATGTTCTGTGGGGATTTCTGTCGAACTATTAGACTGGGTTGCTCTGGTGTCGGCATAGTCTTCATCTCCCCTTCCAAGAGCACAACGTTGGCACTCGGTCGCGCGAATTCCGGTTCGATCACACCGCCCCTCGCAGTGCGTCTGTCGCGTACCGCCTTCGGCCGCATTCTAGCACATGCCGCACGTTCCTCGGATCGACCTCGAACGGCAGCAAAGGGCCCGAATGTTGCTATAGGCCACGTCTCTTTCGCGCCCGCTTGTCGTTCAGGCACTACCGCTGGAGAAGATCAGCAACATATTGTTGGTAGGCATCTCCATCGTCTCGCGGAGTTTAAGTCCAGCGGCCTCACCCACTTGTTCAAGATCAGCGATATCACGCACACCCCAGGATGGGTTGCGCTCCTTTAGAGCCGCGTCGAAAGCAGCATTCGAGGGGGAGTTGTGTGCCCCGTCGCGCATGAATGGGCCGTAGAGAAGAAGAAGCCCACCAGCGTGAAGCAAACGGCCAGCTCCTGCGAACAATCCTAAGCTTGCCCCCCATGGCGCGATATGGATCATATTGATCGACACGATGGCGTCAAAATGCCCCGTTTGTTCGACGCCCCATTGTCCTGAGCTCACATCAATATCCCGCGGTGCCAGCACGTTCTTCAGCCCTGCGAATTTGATCCAGCTAGACGTGCTGGTGCGGGCGTCGGCATCCGGATCGCTCGGCTGCCAGGTGAGGTTGGGCATTGCTCCCGCAAAACACACGGCGTGCTCGCCGGTCCCGCATCCAATCTCCAGCACGGCGCCACGTGTTGGAAGGACACGTTTTAGGACCGCGAGGATCGGCGCCGAATTTCGCGCAACGGAAGGTGAGAACATGCGCTGGTCGGCGCTTATGTCGCGCTGTTCCAGCGCAACAGGCGAACGGTCCTTCTTCTCTGGGGGCATTGGCCTTGAATCCCCTTTGGGCGATGTCTCCCACCTTATAGCTGAAATGATGGGACTGAAACCAAGGATTTCGGACTTACGAAGGGGGTCGTCGGCGCGTGCGTTCGGCCGAGGGCGACCGAACGTCCACTTCGCGTCAGATCACGCGACCGCCAGGCTCAAGGTCTGCTTTCGAAAATCGGAGCCCGGAAGCCGACCGACGGCTTTCGGCCCCTCGTCGGTCGTCTGACGCCTGCGCAGCGACGTCCGCTTTATGGCGCGTTGTGGACGAGGCCGTGCCCAGACGACGCCCGCTTCAGGCAAGCGCGACGACGTCCTTTATGACCGACAGAAGGGCGCGAAGTATCAGGGCGCGTTTTGGCCGCTGGACGGCTAACTCGAAGTCAGACAGCGGAAATAATTGCCGCTCACCAGTCCTGTTGACTGATGCCCAAAGCCAGGGCACAAAGGTGGCATCCACGGTCGCTCGCGACGGGAAAATATGATGAATTCAAAGGCGATTTCACTAAGTCATTGAAATCATGCGAGAATCAAGGCTCCCCAGCCAATCGATTCTGCTGATCAAGCACTTATTGAATCCAGGCGGCGAAGATTTTCCGGGTAGATTGCCCTGTTCGAGTCACGCTTGAAATTGACAGAAACGTGCTGTCGGTCCCGCGACATTTTCCATGTCGCGAACAACATCAACGCCGAAATAGAGAAATGCTGGCCGTCACCGACCTAATATCAGGCCGCCGGATCAGACCTATTTTCGAACTCCAGAAACCAAGCGTAGGTCGCTCGGATGCCGTCCTCAAGCGAGATGCGCGGCTTCCAGCCCATGTCCTGCAGCTTCTGATTGCTCATCAACTTTCGCGGCGTGCCATCGGGCTTGGAAAGATCATGAATAATCTCTCCCTCATAACCGACAACGCGGCAGACCAACCGCGTCAACTCGATAATTTCGAGATCTGTGCCCGAGCCGACATTGACGTGTTGCGAGCCCGAATATGTTTTCAGAAGAAATACCAGCGCGTCGGCGCAGTCGTCGACGTGCAGAAACTCGCGGCGCGGGGTGCCCGTTCCCCAGACCACCATATGCGGGTCTTTGCGAAGTTTCGCAGCGTGCGCCTTGCGGATGAGTGCCGGCAGCACATGGCTGGAATTCAGGTCGAAATTATCGCCCGGGCCGTATAAATTGGTCGGCATGGCCGAGATATAGTCGCGGCCGTATTGCTTACGATAGGCTTCCGCAAGCTTGATACCGGCGATCTTGGCGATCGCGTACCATTCGTTGGTCGGCTCCAACGCACCGGTCAACAGAGCCTCTTCGGGAATCGGCTGTGGAGCGAGCTTGGGATAAATGCAGCTTGAACCGAGGAAGAGCAGCCGGTCCACTTCGCCCCGATGGGCAGCTTCGAAGATGTTCGCTTCAATAATCAGATTGTCATAAATAAAGTCAGCGGGATAGCTGTCATTGGCAAGGATACCGCCAACCTTGGCAGCGGCGAGAATGATCGCGTCTGGTCGGTTTGCTTCAACAAATTTCTTGACCTCGTCCTGCCGCGTCAAATCGACCTCACGGCGCGTAGCCGTGATGACGTTGCAATCTTCGGATTGAAGCCTGCGCACAAGCGCACTGCCGACCATACCGCGATGACCGGCAACCCAGATCTTCTTGTCGGACAATTCGTACACTCAGATCTCTTTCCGGCTGCTCAGAGCCTTCCCGTGCTTGACATCCTCGCGCACCATTTCCGCGGCGAGTTCGCGAACAGGGGTCTTGTGCTGCCAGCCCAGCTTCTGACGGGCCTTGGTCGGATCACCCAGCAGAAGGTCGACTTCCGTCGGGCGGAAATACCGAGGATCGACTTCCACGAGGCACGCGCCGGACGCGGCGTCATAACCCTTTTCGTCTACGCCGGAGCCCTTCCATTCCAAAGCAATGCCGACGTCGGCAAAGGCCCACTCGACAAACTGGCGGACACTCGTCGTCTCGCCGGTCGCCAAGACGTAGTCATCCGGCTTGTCCTGCTGCAGCATGCGCCACATGCCCTCGACATATTCACGGGCATGGCCCCAGTCGCGCTTGGCGTCCAGATTGCCGAGGAAAAGCTTCTCCTGCTGACCCAGATGGATGGCAGCCACCGCCATCGTGATCTTGCGGGTGACGAAGGTTTCGCCGCGAAGCGGGCTTTCGTGATTGAAAAGAATGCCGTTGGACGCGTGCATGCCATAGGCCTCGCGATAATTCACGACGATCCAGTAGGCGTAGAGCTTGGCTGCGGCATAGGGAGAGCGCGGGTAAAACGGCGTCTTCTCGCTCTGCGGCACTTCCTGCACAAGACCGTAGAGTTCCGATGTCGATGCCTGGTAGAATCGGGTCTTTTCCTCGAGCCCCAGGATACGGATCGCTTCGAGCAGTCTCAACGTCCCGATACCATCGGCATCCGCCGTATATTCAGGTGTTTCGAAGCTGACACCCACATGGCTTTGCGCGGCGAGATTGTAAATTTCATCCGGCTGCGTCTGCTGCACGATCCGAAGGAGATTGGTCGAGTCGATCATATCTCCATAATGCAGAATGAAGCGCGGATGCGCTTCATGCGGATCCTGATAGATATGCTCAATACGGCCGGTGTTAAAAGACGAGGATCGCCGCTTGATACCATGCACCGTATAGCCTTTGCTCAGAAGCAATTCAGCCAGATAGGCACCATCCTGACCAGTCACCCCAGTGATAAGCGCGGTTTTTGTCATTTTTTACGTCGTCTTTCGATGCAATCTTCGGGATGTGTTTATGGAAACGGCCGAACCAGCGCAACCCCCATGTAACCGAGCTAAGCAAGCGAAATGGGCATTGCGGATCTCTGCGGTTGACGTGGGGCTGGCACAATGAGACTAGAGTTTTCCAAATTATCAGAACTCCAAGGGGGAAAATATGATCCTGGTGACGGGGGGAGCCGGTTTCATCGGTGCGAATTTCGTACTCGATTGGCTTGCGCTTCATGATGAACCGATCGTCAACCTCGATGTGCTGACGTATGCCGGCAACCTGGAGAATCTCGCCTCCATCTGGCACGACCCGCGCCATCTGTTCGTCAAAGGCAGCATCGCAGACTATGATCTGATTGAAGAATTGCTCGGCTCCCATCGTCCTCGCGCAATCCTGAATTTCGCTGCCGAAAGTCACGTCGATCGATCGATCCACGGGCCTGAAGAATTTATCCAGACGAATATCGTCGGCACTTTTCGCCTGTTGGAGGCTATCCGCGGATTTCTTGCCTCACAGGATGAAGCCTTCCGAAACGGCTTCCGTTTTCTTCACGTGTCGACGGACGAAGTCTACGGTTCGCTTGCCCCGGCGGAGGCGGCCTTCAACGAACATCGCAAATACGAACCCAACAGCCCTTATTCCGCAAGCAAGGCAGCGAGTGACCATCTGGTTCGCGCCTATCATCACACCTATGGCCTGCCTGCTCTGACGACGAACTGCTCGAACAACTATGGTCCCCATCATTTTCCCGAGAAGCTTATTCCCCTGGTCATTCACAATGCCCTCTCGGGGAAACAGATTCCAATCTACGGCGACGGGATGCAGGTCCGCGACTGGCTCTTCGTCAAAGACCATTGCAGCGCAATCCGGCGCGTTCTCGAGAATGGTAAGGTTGGAGAGACCTATAATGTCGGCGGCAGAAACGAGCTGACCAATCTATCGGTGGTCAATACGCTCTGCGAGATCCTCGACGAATTGAGGCCCCTGCCACACGGGGCAAGCTATAAAGCGCAGATCTCGTTCGTACGGGATCGGCCTGGTCACGACCGCCGTTACGCCATCGATGCGGCCAAGATCGAGCGGGAACTGAACTGGCGTCCGAGCGAGACCTTCGAGACAGGCATTCGCAAGACCGTCGAATGGTATCTCGCCAACGAAGCCTGGGTGAAAAACGTCACAAGCGGTAGCTACCGCCAATGGATCGACCGCCAGTACCAATAATCTGTTGGAGGAGGCAAGGCTCCTCCCGCAAGCGTGACCTCAATACCTGATGAAATGGTGCAGGAAGCGTTTGACCGGCAGGGGCACATGACGTTGCACCCATCTGCGCGCCATAACCATGAAAAAGGGTCGAAGGCCGCCGGAAAAGCCTGGGGAAATCGTCCTGATCACGGTCAGGGCTTGCATCAGTGCGCGCTCGTAAGCCTTGTAGACAGCCACCGGCTCCTTGCAAACGGAGGTGTAGAAATTAGACAGTCGATCGAACATGCCGTTGGTCAGCAGCTGGAACTGGTGGAAGTGATAAAAGATCAGAGGTGAACCATCGACCTCAATCCTGCCGGATGCATCCTGCGTAAAAAGCAGCTTTTCGTAATTCCAGGGCGCTACCCCAGCTCCCGGATGCTCGATGATATGGCAATTCGGGTAGAGATCCGGCCATTCGTCCAGGTATTTCTGGTCGCCCATTTTGCCGTCTTCCAGGCGATAGTAGCACCATTCGATGCACTGCTCGCGCCAGCGCGTAAGGCAGCGCATTCCCTCTTCATCGCGTCGGAAGCTCACCCATTCCACACAGAAACGGCCGTTCACCTCCCTGTCCTGCAGCCGCGGGGCAAAACGATGCTCAATAATTGCGATGGAGTTATCGCCGATTTCGTCGAGGATTGGTTGGATCGACGAATAGAACAGCAGGTCAGAGTCGAGATAGGTGATGAAATCGATCTCCGGGTGGTGGTGCAGCACGAAGGTCGGGAGGCAGGGAGACAAGGTCCAGCAATATTCGGCGACACCCCGCGATTTCTTAGCCTCCAGGAGTTCCGGTGTCTCCAGATCGGCAAGTGCGATGCAGGTGATGTAGGATCTCTTGGGGGCAGTCAGTATCTCCTGCGTCTGCTGATCCATGCAGAGGACGAAAACATGCGCGTCTGGGCACCACTGGACGAGGCTCTCTATCATCGCCATCCCCTTGATGAGATAGCCGCTGTCGAAAAGGGTACAGAAGTAGTTCGTCATGACTGGGATTGTTTCCTGCACAAATAGGTGCGGATTGCATTGCCTTTGCTACTGTAACTTGGGTCGGCGCTCTCATTCAGCGTGAAGGTCGCCTGGACCTCCAGGCCATGAACCCGAAAAGTATCCAATAGCTGCGGCTCGGAAAAATGGATCTCTATGGTCTCGACGCCATAGGCCTGCTTGCGGAAATACTTGGTCGGTTCGCCATAGACAACCGGAGTACGGTGAAAGATCACGTATTCCCTGGCGACACGGGCGCTCTCGGCGATCGCCGCTTCATAGTCGGGAATATGCAGCAGGCAGCATCCTGAGACCACGACATCGAAAGCATCATTCTGATAGCTGAGCCGCGTCGCATCCTCCACATCGAACGGCAGTCCCGGATAGATGCTGCGCGCCATATCGATGAACGCATCGGAGTAGTCGCAGCCGCGATATCGCAACGGTAAGCCATTCACTTCAAGCACTTCGGAGTAATATCCGCTGGAGCAACCGATTTCGAGCAATGAACCATTCGTCGGGAGATCGACGATCCTGCGCAAGGCGGCGGTAAAAACATCGAATACATCTACGGAGGCGCCGCTGCGGTATTCCTTCAGCTGGCGCTCGACGAGGGCTCTCTGACGTGCGGGTAGATCGCTCGCTTTCCAAGATGCGGCAAGGCGCGAACTTTCGCTGCCCCGACGAGCCGCATCTATTTCGACATAGCGGGACGAGACCGATGTCGCCGGCAGCAGCTGTTCCCGCAATCGCTTCAACCGGCTCTTCAAGACCGGGAAGCGATTGAGACTCTCGCGCAAAAACGACATCAGCCCTGTTTCTCCAGATATCGCTCGAGGATCGGCATCAATTCTTCCATTCTCGACTTGTAGGTGTGGTCCTTCAGCGTCCTTGCCTGCCCGGCCTTTGCGATGGCATCGGCCTCGTCGGGATGATCTATATAGTAGCGAACGAGTTCTGCCGCTTCCTCAGGACTGGAATAGGCAACCACCTCCTTGCCGATGTCAAAAATCTCACCGAGGTTGTCTTTCCTGTCGGTTATAAGCAGTGATCCGACACCGGTCGCCTCATAGAGGCGCATATTATTGGCATTGTTTTCGGCAACATTGATATGCCTGTTGACGGTGATCCGGCTGCGAGCCAGAGCGCGGTACATGTCCGGACCCCATACTTCGCCGTTGTGGCGTTTGCGGATAGGCGAAGAGCGCGGCAGCGTCCTGGAACCATAACCGAAAAACTGTATCGGGGTGGTATTTGCAAGATGTTCGAGCAGCGGGATCGCCTTGCCATGGTGACGACTTATGCCGCCAACGAAACTCACCGGCACATCGCATGGCACGTCGCCAATGATATCGAGAACCCGTGTGTCGAAGCCGATCCGGAAGTATTCGGATTTTATGCCCATCTCGTGAAAACGGGGCACGAAATGGGGAAAGGACGTCAGAATGAGATCATAGGGACGCAAAAAACCGTCCGGCGGCAACGGACAAGCGATCTGGCCCACGATTAATGGCACAGTTTTTTTCAACTCTGTCAGGGCATGAGGCGGAAAGAAGCTGAGATCCTGGCAATAGAGCACATCCGGCTTGAAGGCTTTAACGCGCGCCATTGCAACCTCTAGCAAGCCCGGCAGCGCTGCCAGGCGCGCACCGATATACGGCAACCTGAAAAACCGGTGCGGCAGTTTCATAGCCCATGGACTGAAAGGTTCGTTGTTCTCTTGCGCCCAGGCCGATTGAAGCGGAACACAATTGCCGATGATATCGACGACGTCGCAACCCAATTCCTTCAGGTGGCGCGAATAGAAATCGGAGGTTCCGAAGCCGGCAGCCAACAGCGCGTCTGTCTGCTCGCTTGAACTGGATTTCGAGAGCCGTCGCCGCGCAGCATAAAAACGACTTAGAAAGCGCGCGTAATAGGTGTCAAATATCGCTATCTTCATGTCTATCGTCTGTTAGAAGGTGGGGAAGTTCCTGGGCTTGTTCATAGGCGCTACCAACGACTTTTGCCGGATTTCCGGCAATTATTGCGCCCGCAGGGAATTTTCCTCGCACGATTGAACCTGCCGCGACAACACTGTCACGTCCTATCTCCGTGCCACGCAAGACTACCGCGTTAGTGCCAATGAAAACATTGTCCCCGATATGTACTGGTGCTGTCTTTGTGTCGGCTTCTACGTCCGAATGGCGACGCCCTTCAGGGCGTACCGGATGAAAATCGGTGTCGAATATCGCGACGTTGGCACCCATGAGGACCTCTGAGCCAATCGAAATCTGGACGGCCGAGACGATGGTTGCGCCACTAATGCCGCTATCAGCGCCGATAGTGATGCTCGATCCCGCGCGAATGGTAGCTATCTTTACCGGATGGTTCAGGGCAAGCGCAGTAAACCGCGAATCGGAACACAGCACGACACGATCGCCAAGGCAAATCTCGCTCTCGGGATGCCTTTGCAACAGAGGGGTACCATAGAAAACAACGTCGCGACCGACGCTCACTCCATCACGCTTCAGTTTGCTCAGTTGCCGTGCTTTGAGAAAAGACTCCAAAGAATGGTTTAGTTTTGCATTCAGCATTCCCCAAATCCCGCGACTGCCCATGAAATACGCCATACGGATCAGCGCGGTAACGCGTTGCACCGGCGACCCGACAAGCGAGTAAAAAATTAGACGCTGAAACACGTTGTGAGACGAACGCTTGCCAAACAATCGCTTTCGCCATGAAAATCTGGACGCGTCATTTCCATATACCGGGGGCGAGTAGATAATTGCCTTGCTGCTGACGACTAAGGGCACTCCTTCACGCGCGAAGCGCATGGCGATTTCGTAATCAGCCATGTAGTGCGGCAGAAGGTGCGGCCGCATACCGCCATATTTCCGAAACAGATGCGCTGGATAGAGCGTTCCTCGGCCACTCAATGCATCGACACGATACTGGTTGGCGGGCGACCGTTTTTCCTTTTCGCTCAGTTCCGAGAGCAGATCCCAAATGGCAAGCCTATTGAGGTTGACTTTGGGCCCAATGCTGACGAGAGGTGGATCGCGACCCTCTTCATGGATGACGCTTCCGACCGCGGCTCCGCCGTTCTCTTTGGACGCTTGGACCAGGGTCTCAACAAAATTGTCGTCGAACCAGGTATCATTGTTGAGGAATAGGACATAGTCGTCCGGCTGGCAGGCGGGAAGGACGTGTTTCAGCCCTTCCTCGATGGCCCCACCCCACCAGAGATTGCCGTCCCCCTGGATTTCAATCACATCACTCTGCGATTGCAAGTATCCTGCGGTTCCATCGGTCGAACCATCGTTGACGATGACAATCGTCAAGGCGTCAAAGATGGTCTGCTGTCTCAGAGCTTCCAACACCTTGCGGGTGTGTTCCAGACGATTGAAGACAGGGATAATGACGTTCACGCGCATTCGCTAGATTTCCAGCTTCTCGAGAAACCAGCCAACATACGCCCATTCGTGCTGCTGAGGCGCTGGTGTAACGCCAATGCCCCAACGCTTCAATTCTTGCAAGGGCGGCGGCGTCACTAAGCCAAATGTTCCAGTTGGCTGGAAGCGATCCACAACCTCATAATCATGCTTGGCAAAACTGGCCTGCATTTCATGCGCGTTCAAGAACCATACCGGGTAGCTCGCGCTGTAGATCCACGCCGGGACATGCTGCACAAAGGGTGCGGATGCGCCATCGAACTGCGCTGCAGTCCTGTCGATAAGTATGAACTTGACGCCTCTCGACAGAAGATCCTCGAGATATTCATGAGGATGTTCAAGATATTGAAGAACACCGGAGAGCAGAACAACGTTCGGCCTCACACGATCGATCGCCTCATCCAGGCTGTCGGAAAAGCTTAATCCTCCGTCTTCAAATTCGGCTCGGCCCGCGCTAACAAAATGAGGCTGCTCGACAACGCACCAATTCAGTTCCACAAGATGCGCCAAGGCCAAACGGTGTTGGAAATAAGAACTTCCCAGCGCGCCCCCAAAATCGACCACCCTCAAACGAAGATCGGATCGGGACGCGACATAGAGAAGCCAGGCGAGCAGAGGGTGCGAGTAGCTTCTTTCTGTGAAAGCGACGGTGTCTCGCTCGTAGGAGGCACGTCCCTGAACAACTGCGCGTGTCGCGTCAAGAGCCTTGGCAAGAATAGCCGGCGCATCATATCCCTCTGAAGCAGCCATGGCCGAGCGCCATTCATCGTAAGGCCCATCGAAAAAGACGTTATGACGCCGAAACTCGCTCCAGATGTCCTGTTGACGGGCCCGCGGCGAATCCCGCGTCACCTCAAGCAAACAGTGAAGGCCTGGTAGCGAAAAACTAATCTGCCTCATTTCTCGAACCAGGCTTCGAACGGCCGTCGCTCAAATTCGTCCAGTGCTCCGCCGGCTGTGGAATTGAAGATGCGGATATCATTCGCTCTCGCGATATTTGCGATGGCTCGATATTGTCGCCACAGCCGCGCCAGCTGCTGAAATTCGTCGTGGCGGTTCCTTGTCAGGATGCCGTCCGCATTTACGGTGAAGTCTTTTCCCTTTTGCACCTTGAGGTCGAACGCGTATCCGTAGCTCGATGTCAGGAAACGATCGTGGTCGACGCCGAGCAGGATAATCTCTTTGAAACCAAGATACATCGCTATCGTCAAAGCCATCACCGGCACCGAATCGACACGCGGCACCGGCTGAGAGATATCGACGATTTCCTCTGATGTTCTTTCGTCGAAGCTTTCGCCCAGCACGAGATACCGAACCGTTCGCCCTGAAAACAGATTGTGTTTTCGAACCAGCTCCGCTTCAGTGGAACTGAGAAACAGTTCCGCGGCGCCCAAGTGCGAATGCATCTCTTTAAACCAGTCGATCACATCCTCCGATGTCATCGATACGTAGGTAATTTGCGGAACACAATGATAACGAGACTGGAACTTGTCGAAATCGGAGTGCAGGTAGCCATTGGAAACAGTTATAACGGTTTCGCCCTGAAGTCGCGACAGATCCAAGCCCTTGACGCTTGGGCCATTGCCTAAAATAAAACAGCGCTGCCCCGCGTGCAGACCAGCAAGTTGTCTATTTTCTGCCAGCGAACTCGCGACATCAGCAGAGAATTTGTGACGATTTTTTAGCCTGCGCTTCAGCTCATGCACACCATAGGGGAGCAGCATGGAGCCAAAGGTCAAAATCTTTCTCAAAGCTGCAGCCACTTTACCACCTCAAAAACCTCCGCGTATTTTACACCGATGCGCTGGCCGGCGTTCTCGGCTTCATTGCGAAAGAAGCTCACCCATTTCCGCCCCGTGCGCTCCATCTCGGATTCATGGGCAAGGATCGCCTTTTCCTTCTGGTCCCAATGGGAGGTGATGTCGACGTAGAAATTCCCCCTGAAATCCACCGTCGAATGGTACCAGTTGCTGCGGTACATCAGGAGGCGCGGCACATGGCGGCAGCTGTGCAGTGACGCCCGCGACAAGGCCAGATGGTCATGGTGGATGTCTCCGACCCAGTGGGTGTAAACCATATCGATCTTCAGATCCTGCACGAGCTTGAGGATCTCGATATTCAGCGGATCGACGAATTCGATCTGGAGCGTTTTGAACTCGCCGCAAAACATTTTCTGGACGCCGAGAATGTCCATCGCAGCATCCGCTTCCGCTCTGGCAACCTGGCTGCTGCGCACCGACTGATCATACTGGTTTGAAAAGCCGGATACGGTCGCGACATAGACATACACCGTGTCGCCGTTTGCAGCATGGCGTGCCAGCGCACCGCCACAGCCCAATTCCACGTCGTCAAAATGGGCACCGATCGCGAGAATATTCATTTGCAACTCCAGAGCAGGTCACGCGTGCCTGCAATACCACAATTCAGCAGTGTGTCGAGAATGCTGAGATAGGGGATGAATGCGCCAAATGGCTGTGGATAAACCGGATGGACGAAATGCTGCCATTCGATTTCGATACCGGCTGCCTCAAACACTTCCGGCCGCATATAGTCGCGCGCGCCGAGACCCGAGAGATAACGTGTTGCTCCCACTTTGCGCAGCAGTTCGACAAGCAATTCGTTCCTATGCCCTTCCGGACTTAAAGTACTCGATCGCACGGTCGGCATGGTGATTTCAAGCATATCCAGAATGCCGTCCAGGAAATGCATATTGAAATCGGCTAAGAGGTCGAACCGCTTGCCGTAGAGGGCTTCGATGCGGGGAAAGACTTCGTCCCAACCGGCGGACTTGCGATAGTTTTCGCGAAGCAGGGAAAGGTTTTGGTCTATCCAGCCGGTGGCGGGCGCCAATTCCACCGCATTGATCGGTGTACCGAAGTTTGGCTTTCTAATTCCGACGGTGAGCCAGCGGTCGCCTTGTGCCGTCTTTATCTTGTCACGATGCGTCCAGCTTTTACTCGTGCCATGGACGAACTGAACGTGATCCAGAACGATGTAGAGGTTGGCGTTCAGAAAACGCTGAAAAAAGCCGAGATATGAAGCGAAATCCGGCTGGTGAATAACCGCTGTGATGGTCATGCAGCCAGTCTTTCCAACAAATCGGCAACGCGGCCGACCCCGCCAAGATCCACCTTGGTCATGGCAGTCTCGCTCATGGTCCTGATGGGGATCGGCTTTTCCAGGATGCCGAGATCGAATGCCGAGTGATGCCCGGCAAAGAACGCCCCTCCTAACCCCTCGAGCGCACGCCCGACCGGGATTTCAAAAGGTTCGTTGGCGATCACCACGCACGGCAAACCGGCCGCACAGGCTTCGAATGGAGTAACACCGCCGCCGGTAATCGCCAGATCGTGCCTATGCATCTCTGCCGCAAGCGACGGGACCTGGTTGAGCAGTTTGAACCGATCCGGTGCCGCGGTCGCGACGACCTCTTCAAGCTCCGCCATGTGTTGGAAGCTCGGCCCCGTGACGATGGTGACAGGAAAAGGCTTGCTGCTCAGCCATTTGGCCACGCGGACGGTCACGCCGTAAGTATCGGCGCCGCCGAGCGTGACAAGGATCGATCCAAGGCTTTGCCGAAGTCTGCGAAACGCCGCGATTTCAGGATTGAGTATCATGTACTCCACCCCCAACCGAACATCCTTGCCCTTGAGACCCACAGTCTTTTCGAACAGGAGCGCGCAGATATTGATGTCGGCAAGTCCCGCGCCATCGCCACGATCATCAAAGGTAACGAGCTTGGCGCCCAAACCCTTGATCGCCTCGCTGTGGGATCGCTGCGTGTTCAGGCGGTCATTAATCCAGACTGAAGATGATGCATCGGGTTCGATAAAGCCATCCTCCCATCCGGTCACGGAGGCGAGATCATAAAGCGCTACGTCAAAGCCGCGCTCCCGGATGACCCTCAACGAATTTGGATGATCGTTCGCTAGAAATAGGACCGAATGACCGCGCGAACGCAGTTCGGTGGCGAGTGTCAACGATCGAAACAGATGCCCCATGCCGCGTGCATGCGAACTCTCTATGCAGAAGACGAACATAGCCTGATTGCTTCCTCTGTCCCAAGCCAGTTCCCGCCCGCCTGCGCTGCGAGCGCACAAGCATGTCTCCAGTCTTCCTCGGTATCCACCGTCAGGCGCAGGTTCGGAGAGATTTTGGTTGGGGGAACATCGAGCTGACCGATCTTGAAGAGCTCGGGCCGATCGGTGAAGTATTCATTCACGTGTTCGCGATGGTGCGGCAGTTCCCCCTCGCGATGACTGCGCGATAAGGCTTCGAATGTAAATATCTCGGCGCCGACGCCGATCGGCAGCTGACCGAACGCGTGCGTGTAGTCGAATCCCTGCTCTTGGTGCAGGTCGATCAGCCTCTCCAGCTCCTCGATATCGGTGAACGGATTGTCCGCGGTCAATCGCACGATATCCGACATCCCAAGTGATCTCGCACATTCGAAATAACGATCGAGAACATCGGCTTCGTCGCCGCGAAAGCAGCCTACGCCGTGTTGGAGGCACCAAGTTTCGATAATGTCGTTCTCGCCGGCCGATGATGTCGCGACGACGATCTTGGCCGGCCGCTTCAACATCTGAAGCCTGCCAAGGACATGTGCGAGAAGGGGCTTGCCGGAAATGTCGCGAAGTACTTTTCCCGGTAGCCGCGTCGATCCCATCCGCGCCTGGATGATGATTCCAAGCCTCACGCCAGATCGCTCCACTGGAGGACGACGTCGCCTTCGAGGTCCCTTATCAGTTGTCGCCCGGCGAGAGTTTCCAGATGCTTAGGCTCGATTCCCGTCCCCGGCCGCTTAACCGAAATGTCGCCGGCGGAAATGACGTCACCGGCTTTGAGGGGTCTATTGAGAACGACGCTCTTGCGATTGTTCAATCTGGTCGTCGCCTCACTTGCAGCCGGCTCTTTGCGACCGCTGCCTTTCATGACCTCGAACGCGCGTATTGCGTCTACAAGCCATTTCATTTCCGCTGGATCAGCCGAAAGCATATGGTCTGGACCATCGGCGGCCTTGTCGTAGGTGAAATGCCGCTCGATGACCCGGGCGCCCATCGCGACCGCGCAAAGGCTCGCGACAGGGTTCAATGTATGGTCGGAATAGCCAACATCGAGATCCGGAAACGCCTCCATCATCGTTTGCATCGCACCCAGGTTCACATTTTCCGGATGCGTCGGATAGCTTGTGATGGCGTGCAGCAGGATGAGCTTATCGTTGCCCGCGTCCTTGATTGCGGCGACGGATTCCCGAACCTCTTCGAGCGTCGACATCCCGGTCGACAAGATTATCGGCTTGCCCGTTCTTGCCAGATACCGAAGAAAGGGAATGTTGACCGCGTCGTCAGAACCAACCTTGTGGGCGCCAACGCCACATCTCTCCAGCAGGTCGACATCCGTCTCATGCGAGGGAGACGAAAACCAGTCCAGGGCTTGCTCCTCGGCATAGCGGAAAACCGCTTCATGAAGCTCGTGACCGATTTCATATTTACGGAAAAGCTCGAATTGCGAGGTAACGCCAGTGTTCTCCATATCGAACATGGCATTGCGACTCGACAATGTTTCGGCCCGATACGTCTGGAGCTTGACGGCATCCACCCCCGACGCCTTTGCTTCGTCAATCAGGCGCTTTGCCTGATCGAACGTCGTAAAGTTGCCGCCGATCTCGGCTATGATATAGCAGCGATCAGGCCGGTAGTTGCGGAACATTCGTCACTCCCTGTAATTCACGACCCGCAAAGTTGCCTTGCGCCCTGATGGCATGCCATAGCCCAATCTTGGGATGCGCACATTGCGGTCGATTATCGCCCGATTTCCTGGTTCCGGTCGACGTAATTCCGGACGGTGACCTGCCTGCCGCAAATCTGTGCGGTTTCGTCGTTGGTCTCTCTCGGCAGGTAGCACCTGCGGCAGACCTCGCTCTTCAGGAAGCCCTGCGGTTCCTTGTGCAGAGCACGGACGGCGTTCATTTTTTCCCCGTGCCAGATCTGGTGCACGGTTTCGGTGTTCGCATTGCCGATAACCTCGCGGTTCTCCTCGTCGTTCGAGCACTTCATCACCAACCCGTCGGCACCGATCACCAAACGCTGGTACTGTTGCGGGCAGGTGAAGTTGTCGAGATAGGCGATGTCTGAATCGTTGCCGAGGTAATCGATCAGCGGATTGAAGGCGACGAGATCCACGTGGGGCGCGAAGGTGTCGTAATAGAGATCGGGATTTTCCCGGATCGCCGGCCAGATGCCTTGCACCTTGATGACAGGACGGTGGAGACCGCGCTCGTCCTTGTATTTCTTTATGTCTTTGATCTTGTCGAGCAGGGCCTGGAACTTGATCGGCTTGCGTATCTTCTCATAGGTCTCACCGGTGCCATCAATCGAAACGGTAATCCAGTCAATGCCGGCATCGACGAGCTCGGCGAAATAGTCTCTGTTGAGCTTGAAGCCGTGCGTGAGGGTCGAGACCTCTTTGATCCCATGATCCTTGGCATAGCGCACACAGTCCGCGAAGCGCTTGTGCAGCGTGGCTTCGCCGCGCAGCGAAAGACGGATCGCGGGAACCTTGCCGCCGATCTCATCGATGATGCGGCAATAGAGGTCCCAGTCCATCCGGGTCGTGTTGACGCTCTTTTTAAATTCGTCGCTGATGGTATAGCACATCGGGCAGCGCAGGTTGCAGATCGACGCCAGCTCGAGATCGACCAGCAGCGGGTAATCCGAAACCTGCTGGTTCAGGGCATATTCCGACCACTTGCGACGGTAATCCGCGTATTCGGCTTCCCAACCTTCGCCTCGGAACTTGTCGAACGCGGCTTCGCGCTCGTCCGTGTCCATCGAGTAGTTGCCCTTGTTGATCGGAACGTAACGCTCGTTCAATTTACGACTCCTTCATCATCACGCGGATGCCGGCGGGCAGATCCCATTCCGGCCGCCATCCGAGAACGGCGCGAGCCCGCGTAATATCGGCCCGCACGTCAGGTATTTCATTCCGCCGAACAGCGCAAGACGACACTACTGGTAGATCAGTGCCGGCCGCTTGCTGCAAGATATCGATGATTTCCTGCACCGAATATGACATTCCGGAGCCGATATTGATGCAGTGGTAACCTTCCGACACGTCCTGGGCCTTGGCAAAGGCGCTCAGGACATCGTCAACGAAGACATAATCCCGCCGCGGACTGAGGTCCATGACCTGTATGTCCTGCTTCGCCCGTATCCGGTTCAGAAGCGTCGGTATCAGGAACTCCGGTCGCTGCCCAGCCCCATATATATTGAAAAGACGCAATACCACCACCGGTATTTGCTCGTGTGTGGCAGCAAACTCACAGAGTTGTTCGGCAAGGTGTTTGGAAAGAGCGTAGGGGTTGTTCGGCCTGACCGAATCGCTTTCATGGATCGGCAGGCGCTCCGGCACTCCGTAAACATAGGCGCTTGCGAATACGAGCCTCGCCTTGTGTCGCTTGCACCAGTTCAACGCGTGCTGTGTACCAAGAACATTGGCGGCCATGAAACTCGGGCCTTGTGACCAGCTGTCCGGGACAAACGTCCTGCCGGCAAGATGAAACAGCGTGCCTGCTGCGGGAAGCTTCTGCCACATTCCCTCTTCGCTTATATCACCA
Organism: Rhizobium sp. NZLR10; assembly: GCF_019685125.1. NCBI lineage: Bacteria > Pseudomonadati > Pseudomonadota > Alphaproteobacteria > Hyphomicrobiales > Rhizobiaceae > Rhizobium > Rhizobium sp. NZLR10. Next base: position 27,607 of record NZ_JABDWE010000008.1, read on the forward strand.
TGCGTTCGGTCAACCGCAAGCACGTCAACGCCGGCCTGTTTAAGCCGCTCAACCAGACGCTTCCCGAGAAAGCCGCCAGCACCGGTGACGATGGCATCAACCATTCAAGAACCTGGATTGCATGGTTTCGAACTGCTCGATCGCCAGTGCATAATCGTCGGGCCGTCCGATATCGAGCCAATAGCCTAGAAAATCTCGAACCGTCGCCGGTTTTCCGGCCGCAAGGAGATCGAGCATCAGCTGGTCAAAACCGTAGGCGCCGCTTTGTGGTATGTGCTCGACCGCCCCCGAAGACACCATGTAGACGCCCATGCTGACTTTATACTCAGCCGTCGGCTTCTCCCGGAACCCCGTCAGCAGCCCTGCCTCGTTGGTGTCCAGAACGCCGTAGTCTATGCGATGCTCCCGTGTCTTTGACGAGATGGTGAATATATTCTGCTCCCGGACGTGAGCGTCATGAAAATCGGCATAGTTCAGGTCCGTCAGGATGTCTCCGTTCATCACCAGAAAATTCTCAGGCAGATCCTTGATCAACCGTAGCGGACCCATGGTGCCGAGCGGCTGATCCTCCAGCGAATAATCGATGCGCACACCCCATTTGTCACCATCCTGGAAAAACGCCTTGATCAGTTCAGCCTGATGATTGACGGCAAGCGTTATATGCTGAAACCCGCCTGATATCAGCTGACGAATGATGACTTCGAGAATGGGATAATCGCCGATCGGCATCAGCGGCTTGGGAAGCACGACGGTATAGGGTCGCAGCCGCGTTCCCATTCCCCCTGCCAGAATGACTGCTCGCCTAGACATTGAAAAGATCCGCCTTATACCGCGCCAGATTCTCAGGCTGACGCAGCCATTCAATCGTCGCCTGGAGCCCGTCTTTCAAGCTGTAGCGAGGCGAAAATCCCGTCAAAGACTTGATCAGGCTGTTATCACTGCACAGTCGTTCCACTTCGCTGTTTGCCGGACGCAAACGCTGTTCGTCGCATTCAATCTCGATGTTGACGCCGATGATATCGGCGATCAGCCGAACGGTATCGCCGATCGATATCTCGCCGCCCGAGCCGATATTGACCGTCTGTCCGACGGCTTCGTCGCAGGCAGCCAGCGCCAGAAAGCCGTCGCATGTATCCTGTACAAAATTGAAATCCCGGGTGGGCGAGAGCGCACCAAGCTTCAGCGTCCTTCGTCCACTCAGAAGCTGCGAAATCACGGTCGGAATAACCGCCCTTGCAGATTGTCTCGGGCCGTAGGTGTTGAACGGCCGTGCGATCGTCACCGGCAGATCGAAGCTCGAATGATAACTGTAGGCGATCGCATCGGCGCCGATTTTGGACGCCGAATAGGGCGACTGCGCCTGCAGGGGATGGCTTTCGCTGATGGGCACAAAACGTGCCGTCCCATAGACTTCGCTCGTCGAGGTCTGGATCACTCTTCCGACACCGGCGTCGAGAGCGCCTTGAAGAACGTTCAGCGTCCCATGCACATTGGTATCGATGTAGCTCGAGGGAGCCTGATAGGAATAGGGGATCGCAATCAGAGCGGCAAGATGGAAGATCGTGTCGACACCTCTGGCGACGGAGCGCATCTGGGCGGGATCACGGACGTCTCCGAGGATCACCTCGAACTTGCCGCGATATTCCGATTGGTCGAGCCAACCCCAGCTGGAAAACGAATTATACTGGCAGAGGGCGCGAACTTCGACACCCGATCTGATCAGCGTCTCGACGAGGTGAGAACCAATGAACCCATCTGCCCCGGTGACAAGCGCTTTCTTCATTTCAAAACACCCTCAGAATCGCGCAGGAAGAGCTTCTCGACCTCCCAAGGCAGCTGTATCGCTGAAATCGACGGCTTCCGTTGTTGGCCCAGCATCTGGATAATTCCGACATTATCCTCCACGTCAAATCGGATGCCCTCGGCGACAGAATATATCGAGAACCGGCTCGATATGCCCAGTCGCAGGTAGAAGGTGCCGGTATTGAGAAGATATCCGGGAAATTTGACCCGGGCGCGATAATAACCGGCTGGCCGGGCGTCCAGGCGACTGACGTCGAGCTCGGGATCGGAAAGGCTGACGAGGGGAGTATAGCCGTCCTCCATCATGATCTGCATCCCGATCGAGAGACCGGAAAGAGGCTCCCTCAATTCGTATTCGACCTCGACTGAGAATCCCCTCGAAAGTTCCACCGTTCCCGAAACCTCGTCCTTCTCGTTCAGTACCGCGACACGGCATATGACTGCCTTTCCGTCGACGTCTTCGGGATTGACCGAGTAGTTTGCGGTGCCGCCGAATTCCGGGCGATCGAGATAGGCTTTGATCACATCTGCGGTATCGCCCATCGCAGCGACTTTGCCGTCGGCCATCAGGATCGATTTGGGGCAGATGCTGCTGATCGCAGTCATATTATGGCTGACGAAGATAATCGTTCGACCAGCCTTCGTGACTTCCTGCATGCGCCCCATGCATTTATTCTGGAAGTTGACGTCGCCGACAGCCAATACCTCATCAATTAGAAGAATTTCCGGCTCTAGATGGGCCGCAACGGAGAAAGCCAGGCGCACGTACATTCCGGACGAATATCGCTTCACCGGGGTGTCAATGAATTCGCCGATTTCAGCAAACTCGACGATCTGATCGAACTTGGATCTGACCTCGGTACGGCTCATGCCAAGGATGGCGCCGTTGAGATAGACGTTCTCTCGACCGCTGAGCTCCGGATGAAATCCGGTGCCAACCTCAAGAAGGCTCGCAATTCTGCCCCGTATTCCTATGAAGCCGGAGTTGGGCATGGTGATACGCGACATCACCTTCAACAGCGTGGATTTTCCAGCACCGTTCCTGCCGATAATCCCAACGATCTCGCCGTGTCCGACCTCAAATGAGACATCATCAAGCGCATGAAAGATGTCTCCCTTCAGCCGCGACTGCCTGCCGCGGTCGGAGGCATAATCCGATACCGAAACATTCGGATCCGGACGGTTGCGCCACTTCGCCCACCAGCTCTGAAGGTCGCGATAGAGAGTGCCGTGATTGATCACGCCAAGACGATAGAGCTTGCTGACGTGCTCCGCTCGTATAACGATGTCGTTCATCAGACTGTGTCCATCGCGTTAGCTTCCGCCCGCGAAAAAAGTGCCAGCCCGCATAGGGTGATTGCGATCGTCACCGCGAGATTGGCGAGACAAAGACCGACGGGCAACGCGGGAGCGTCGAATAGCGCCCAGCGGAAAGTTTGAACCGGCGTCGTCATGGGATTGAGGTAATAGAACCAATGATACCGTTCCGGGATCTGGCTGAAGGGGTACACGATCGGCGTACCATACATCCAGAGTTGCGTCATGAATCCGACGGCATAAACAAGATCGCGGAAACGAACCGTCAGCGCCGAAACGACAAGCCCGGCACCGATGCCGAGCACGGCGATATAGAGCAGCACCAGCGGCGTCAGCAACAGGAACCAATAGTTCAGAGCCAGATCGGGATTGGCAATTTTCAAGCCAATGCAAACCGTCAACAAGAGCAGGAACTGGATCGCAAAGGCGACTAGGCCGCTCATCGCAACGGATAGCGGCACCACAAGTCTCGGAAAATAAACCTTCCCGAACAGATTGGCATTCTTCGAGAAAACGTCGGAGTTATTGGCCAGACAAACAGAAAAATAGCTCCAGATGATCGTGCCCGACATGTAAAACAGGAAGGGCGGAAGGCCATCCGTGGAAAGATTGGCGATTTTTCCGAACACGACATAATAGGTCATGGCCGTCAGCGACGGTTGGATGACGTACCAGACAGGCCCGAGAATGGTCTGTTTGTAAAATGTCGTGAAATCCCGCTTGAAAAACATCCAGACGAGATCGCGATATTGCCAGACAAGGCCGAGATCCGGCGTATTGCCCTTCGAAGGCTTGATAACGATATCCCAATCGTCATCCGCACGTGCCGAGGCCGGTCCTTTCAGGTGCTCTGTCATGCCGCCAACTTCAGCTTTTCCGGGAGCGCAGCAAGAAGGCTGCAGACACGCTCGATCTCATCCTTTCTATGCCCGGCCGAAATAGGCAGGCTCAGCTCGGTGGCATGCAGCTCATCGGCAATGGGATAATCGCCGGAAAGAATGCCTTGCATTGCCTTCTGCCTATGCGGCGCGATCGGATAGTGTATCTCGGTCTTGACCCCGTTATCGAGCAGCCACTGACGCAATTCGTCACGGGCCGGGTGACGTATCCCGAAGATATGAAACACGTCATACTCGGCAGGGCGACGAAGCGGCTGCGCCAGCCATTCGGGCAGATTGGCAAAATAGCTATCGGCCAGTGCCCGCTTATGTTCAGTCACCTGATCGAGGTGACGGAGTTTGACCCGCAGGAATCCAGCCTGCATCTCATCAAGCCTGGAATTTACACCGATATAGACGTTCTCATATTTTTTCTTCGAGCCGTAATTGCGCATGTGTCTGAGGCGATCTGCAAATTCGTCATCATCCGTGACGATCGCGCCCGCATCTCCGAGAGCTCCAAGATTCTTGGTCGGATAGAAGCTGAAGCAGCCGGCGATTCCAAAGGTGCCGGTCAGCTTGCCGTCATAGCGCGCGCCATGAGACTGCGCGCAATCTTCGATCACCTTGAGACCATGTTCGCTCGCAAACGCGGCGATCTCGGTCATCCGGCAGGCTTTGCCGAAAAGATGCGTCACGCAGATTGCCTGCGTGTTGCGTGTGAGCGCAGCGGGAAGGCGCGCCGGATCTATATTGAAGGTTTCGCGTTCGGGCTCCACCAGAACGGGTTTGTGGCCGGCGCGAAGAATTGCCAGAATAGTGGCTATATAGGTATTGGAGGCAACCATGATCTCGCTGCCTTTCGGCAGATCGAGCGCTTCAATCGACAGGATCAGCGCATCCAGACCATTGGCCACGCTGATGCAATGTTTGCTTTCCGCAAAGGCGGCGAATTCGACCTCGAACGAGGAGACCTCGTTGCCAAGTATGTACCACCCGGAACGAATGACACGGGAAGCAACCGCTTCCAACTCTTCCATCAGCGCGCGGTTGGCCTGCGCAAGACTTTCATACTCAATCATCTCAGAGCCGCTCATAGGGGGTGTCGATGTAGTCGTCCTTATCATATCCGCGAGAGGCAAAAACGAGCAGGATCGAACCGGAACCGAACGTCATTTCGTGCCAGTCCCTTGGCTCTACCAACAGGCACTGGTCCGGTGACGACAAGGTGATCTCTTCCCGGGCTTTTCCATCGTCCATCAAAACCATCACGCTTCCCGAAAGCGCGACCAACGCCTGCCGAGTCTGGTGATGACGATGGCCGCCGCGTGTATATCCGTCGGCTCCATAGATCCAGAAGCTCCGGACGACCGGAAATGGCAGTATTCCGTCCATGACGGTCAGCGCGCCTCGTCCGTCGGACATCGTCTTTAACGTAAGCAGGGTAAAAGCAGACAAGATTGGTTTCCAGTTTTGCCGGTTCAGCCGGTTGGGAAATGCGGAGCTGGTTCCCTCACCAGGCTGATGAGGTATCGACCGTAAGAGCTCTTTTCAAGTGGAGCTGCCAGCCTTAGCAACTGCTCGGCATCTATGTATTCCAAATGAAAGGCGATTTCTTCGGGGCAGGCTATCTTCAGCCCCTGGCGCCGCTCGATGGTGGCAATGAACTGACTGGCTTCAAGGAGTGAATCATGCGTGCCCGTATCAAGCCAGGCATGCCCCCTTCCCAGGACGGCAACATTCAGCCTGCCGGCCGACAAATAATGCCGATTGATATCGGTAATTTCGGTTTCACCGCGCGGCGAGGGTTTCAAGCCGGCAGCAATGTCGACCACGTCATTGTCGTAGAAATATAAACCCGTCACCGCATAAGATGAGCGGGGTCTGGACGGCTTTTCCTCCAGGGTGAGGACTTTGCCCTGACCGTCAAATTCCACTACCCCATACCGGTCGGGATCGTGGACTTTATACGCGAAGATCGTCGCTTCGTCCGATTTCTCGGAAGCCGCGGATAAATCATGCGTCAGGAGGTTGCCGTAAAAAATATTGTCTCCAAGCACGAGGGCGGTTGCCTCTCGCCCGATGAATTCCCTGCCGATCGAGAATGCCTGCGGAATGCCTTCCGGCGCGGCCTGCACGGCATATTGAAGATTCAATCCCCATTGGGCGCCGTCACCCAGCAACTGTTCAAAACGCGGCGTGTCCTGCGGCGTAGAGATAATCAGGATATCCCGGATACCTGCAAGCATCAGCGTTGATAGGGGATAGTAGATCATCGGTTTGTCAAAAACCGGAAGAAGTTGCTTCGAAATAGCGAGGGTCGCGGGATGGAGCCGGGTGCCCGAGCCACCGGCGAGCAAGATGCCCTTGCGCAGCTTTTTCTTCGAAGACAAGAGACCTCCTGCAACCTGGTAAATCCGCATCCACGAGCCTGTCGTGATGACGATCGCTGTTCGACACTGCTCACTACAGATAGATTGATCTGCATGCAATGCACTTACCGAGACGGGAAGTGGCCCAATCGCGCATCAATCCGGCTTTGATCGAGGATAATGTGCGGTACCGGATTGCGACGCCGCCTTTCCGTCTGCTACGGGTTGCCTAGATTTCGCCTCTTATAATGTGAGCAAGACACCCGTCAAAATGGCTGCAGACATCGCCGATCTACCCCCCCGGATAAGCCTCATCACTGTTTGCTGGAACGTCGAGCAGACCATTGCCGATACGTTGCGGTCCATCGACGCTCAAACCTACCGCAATTTCGAGCACATCATCGTCGACGGTGGCTCAAGCGATTCCACGCTCGCCATCATCGCTTCAGCGCCGGCGCAAAATCGCCGCGTACTTTCGGGACCCGACGGAGGTATCTATGAGGCCATGAACAAGGGGATTGGCCTTGCGAGCGGCGACATCATTGGGTTCTTGAATGCGGACGACACTTTCGAGAGCAGCGACTGCCTCGAAACCGTGGCAGCCGCGCTGGACGATGAAGCCTATGACGGCTGCTATGGCGATCTCATCTATGTTTCCAACCAGCATACCGATCGCACACTCCGTTATTGGAAATCCTGTCCGTTTGAACCCGGTTCTTTTGGACGCGGCTGGTGTCCGCCGCATCCGACATTCTATGTTCGACGTCACATCTATGACCGGCTTGGAACGTTCGATCTGCGCTATCGGCTGGCAGCCGACGTCGAGCTGATGATGCGATATCTGGAAGTCGCGCGCATCAAAACCATTTATATCCCGCGCGTGTTGGTCAGGATGCGCTTGGGGGGCGCCACAAACAAAAACGTCCAAAACATATCGCGTCAGAACAAGGAAGTGCTGCGTGCCCTTGCTGACCACGGCCTAAGGGTCTCGACTCCAATGTTCTGGGCATCGAAGCTAGTGAACCGCCTCGGCCAGTTCCTCACACGAAATCGATAGCAGGGCTTATCACGTCCAATTTCAGGCCGGGCCAATCGCGGTCAGACCGTAACCCTCCCCCGCACCCCCTCCGCAATCGCCGTCATCCGATCCGCCGCCGCATGTCCGATCAGCATGAAGGCGTGCGTTTCGTTCGACCAGTAGACGACATTCATGCCCTTGCGGTTTTCGAGGTCCGGCGCCTTGGGGCCTGCATCTGATCTGACGATGCAGAGTGCCATCGGGCCGGTTTCCGGGTCGAGATAGGCGATCTGGGCGAGCGGTTTGCCGTCATATTGCAGCAGCAAAGCGCGTTTGAAGTCGATGCCCGGAAGCGAGACGGCTTCGGGAGACAGCGACAGGCCGAGCTTTTCGTCGAGGGATCCGAGTTGGGCGGTCTGGACGTCTCTGGCGGGAACGGCGCCGGCCAACGTTTCCGGCGTATAGAGGGAGATATAGTCGGCGACCACGGCGCGCCATTCGCTGTTTTCGTCCCTTGCCGAAAAGCCTTTGCCGATGCCGATGAAAGCGCGGTCGATGGCGATGCCGGCAATCAGCGAGGCGGCAAGCGCGCCGAGGAAGTGGCGACGGGTGGCGAATGTAGGTGCAGAGATTGATTTTGTGCTCTTACGCGCCAGGATGGCCGCGAGCATCGTCTGCAGTTTCTGGCGCGGGGCTTCGGCGAGCAGCGGGGCAAAGGCCTGCTCGAAGGGCAGGCTGGCGCGCGCCAGGAATTCCAGCCGCTCGGCGACGCTCTCGTCTTCATTCACCATGGTCTCGATGCGCGCGGCCTCTTCGGCCGTCAATTCGCCGTCGATGAAGGCGGTCAGCTCCTCGTCTGAGGGAATGATTTGCTTCGTGTTCATTGCCGTCCCCCTTCCAGGCCATCGCCGGAGAGCTTGGCGCGGGCAGCCGCCAGCCGGCTCATCACGGTTCCGATCGGAACATCCAATATGCTTGCCACCTCGCGATAGGAAAGCCCTTCGACATAGGCGAGGAAAACCACCGTCCTCTGTGCTTCGGGCAGGGCATTGACCCGTTTCAGCACCTGACCGGCCATCACCTGCGTTTCGGTGGCATGTGCGCCGTCGAAGGTCAGCGTCTCCCGGGCATCGACGAAACCCTGGCCCTGGCGCACCCTGCGGGAACGGATCTCGTTCAGCCAGATCGAATGGAGGATCGAAAACAGCCAGCGGTCGAGACGGGTGCCGGGGACGAACTGATCGGCGCGTTCCAGCGCGCGAACACAGGTCGCCTGCACCAGGTCGTCGGCGACATCACGCTGATGCGAGAGAACAAGACCATAACGCCAGAGCCTTGCCAGATTTTCCGTCAGGCCGCTCCTGATATCCGCTTCGCTGGCGATGGCCGCCTCCGCCGATCCTGCATTTTTTGGAACCGCCGGACGAACCGGCGATTCCATTCTCGCGCGACTATAGGCAGGAAATGAGGTAGGCGCGACAGACATTCTCACATGCCTTTCTCTGTTCCGTTTCCCGCCGGTGCCTGCCAATCAGATCTTCGACGGGTCGATGATGGCGGCGTTCAGATCCTGATATTCCTCACAAGCGGTGCCGCAGATCGCCTTGATGGTGCTCAACTGATCCTTGGCGAGGTCGAGCTGACCCTTGATGACATAAGCTTCGCCGAGATATTCGCGGACCTTGGCGTATTGCGGGTCCATCTTCACCGACTTGAGGTAGTAGGAGATGCCCTCGTCGGTGCGGCCGAGCTTGCGGGTGGCATAACCGCGATAGTTCAGCACCTCGGCCGTGTTCTGGTCCTTGACCGTGTCGAGCATGGCAAGCGCCTCCTCATAGCGGCCAGTCTTGGCCAGCGAATAGGCGTAGTCGGTGCGGTTCTCGTCCGAGACGTTGGCGCTCTGCTGCTTGACGCATTTCTTGGTCTTCTGGTCGTAGATCTCACCCTTCTTGCAGGTTGGCATCGTGCTGCTGTCATTGCCGGCTGCAAAGACCGGGCCGGAGAAAACGGAAGCGGCAAGGCAGCCGCCGAGAATGAGGGAAGCAGTACGGACTGTCATGATCGTCATGGGAAAACTCCTCGAAAGTGACGTTGCGAGGAGAAAACACCGCTGCCCCGAGCTTTATTCGGCAGCCTCTCTATTTTCTCCATCACGGCTTCGTGAAGCCACCGAGGCCGAATAATTCGTCGAAACCGCGTGTTCTCAGCGTTACGCCGGGAACGACAAGGAGAATTTAGTGACCGATACCGTAAAACTCGTCAGCCTCGCCGTCGCCGCACCCGAACATGTCATTTTCCAGAAAGAGGCGGTCGAAGCCTCCGGCCGGCTGTTTGCCGACCGTTTCGAGGATTTTCGCCATCTTGCCCGCGTCTTCGACAGCGCCGGTATTCAGAAGCGCCATGCGGCACGTCCGCTTGCCTGGTTCGACGAACCGCATGGCTGGCAGGATCGGATGGAGGCCTATGCGGAGGTGGCGGGCGGGCTCTTCGTTGAGGCCGCCAGCTCGGCACTGCATCGGGCCGGGCTGACGGCCAGGGATGTCGACTGTGTGGTTACGGTCTCCTCCACCGGTTTTACGACGCCGAGCCTCGACGCGCAGATGGCCCGCCGGATGGGCTTCAGGGCCGATATCGAGCGCGTGCCGGTCTTCGGGCTCGGCTGTGCTGCCGGCGTGTCGGGCTTTGCGATCGCCTCGCGGCAGGCGCGGAGCCGGCCGGGCGCCGTCGTGCTGTTCGTCTCGATCGAGCTTTGCACGCTTGCCTTCCGGCTGGACGAACTGACCCGGCCGAACATCATCGCGACAGCGCTGTTCGGCGACGGCGCTGCCGCCTGCGTGCTGCGGTCGGGCGGAGGCGGGATGGCGGAAGTGGAATCGACCGGCGAACACCTCTTCCCCGATACGCTCGACATCATGGGCTGGAAGATCGACGACGGTGGCTTCGGCATCGTGCTGGCGCAATCGCTGCCACCCTTTGCCGAGCGCGAGCTTGGTCCGGCGGTGAGCGCCATTCTGGCGCGAAACGGGCTGAAACCGGCAGATATCGACCGCTTCATATGCCATCCCGGCGGAACGAAAGTGCTGGCAGCGATGGAGAGCGCGCTTTCGCTGGCGCCCGGCTCGCTCGATCACGAGCGTGCGGTGCTTGCCGACTACGGCAACATGTCGTCGCCGACCATCCTGTTCGTGCTGGAACGGGCGATCCGTGCCGGGTTGCCGGCGCGCGCGGCGATGATTGCCATGGGCCCAGGCTTTTCGGCCAGCTGCGTGACGCTCAGGAGGACGGCATGATGTGGCCGTCGATCGCGCTGCTTACCTTCGTGACGCTGCAGCGGCTGGCGGAGCTCGCGCTCGCCCGGCGCAACACCGCCGCCCTGCTCGCCAAGGGCGCCAGAGAGGTCGCGGCGGAGCACTATCCCGTCATGGTGGCGCTGCATACAGCCTGGATTATCGGGCTCTGGCTGCTTGCTTCAGGCAGGCCGGTCGAGCCCTTCTGGTTTGCCGTGTTCCTGGCGCTGCAGGCGCTGCGGCTCTGGGTGCTGGCAACGCTGAAGGGCCGCTGGACGACGCGCATTATCGTCCTGCCCGGCGCGCCGCTCATAACATCGGGACCCTATCGCTTCTTTCAGCATCCGAACTACGCGATCGTCGTCGGCGAGATCGCCGCCCTTCCGCTGGCCTTCGGACTGCCGTTTTACGCGATCGGCTTTTCGCTTCTCAACGCCCTTGTCCTCTATATCCGCGTGAAGGCTGAAAATGCCGCACTGAAAAGCGCAATGATTTTGAAATGAATGCGATTTTTCGTTTGCGCGGCGGTATCCGCACGGGCATTTTCACCCGATAAACAAAGCGGAATGCAGGGGAAATGACGAAGAACGCAATCGTGCTCGGCGCCGGCATCGTCGGGGTGTCGGCGGCCATCCATCTTCAGCGGCGCGGCCGGCAGGTGACGCTGATCGACCGCAAGGATCCGGGCAGCGAGACCTCCTTCGGCAATGCCGGCCTGATCCAGCGCGAAGGCGTCATGCCTTACGGCTTTCCCCAGCAGCTCGGGCTTCTGCTGCGTTATGCACTGAATAACCGCACCGACGCGCATTATCACCTGCGCACGCTGCCGAGCCAGGTCGGCTTTCTCGCCCGCTACTGGTGGAATTCCAATGCGCGGCGCCACGCGGTCATCACCCGGGCCTATGCGCCGCTGATCGAAAATTCAATTGCCGAACATAAGGATCTGGTCGAGGCGGCGCAGGCCGAAGCGCTGATCCGCAAGGACGGCTGGATGAAGATCTTCCGGACTGAGGCCAAGCGTGACCAGGCCCTGGCGGAGGCCGCACTTTGGCAGAATGAATTCGGGGTGGAATATGACAGCCTGACCTCGGCCGATATCGCCCGCATGGAACCGGATATAACAGGCGATTTCGCCGGCGGCATCCACTGGCGCGACCCCTGGTCGGTGCTCGACCCGCATGCGCTGACATCGGCCTATCGCCGCTATTTCGAAAGCCTCGGCGGCCGGTTCGTCAAAGGCGACGCCGCCTCGCTCGGCCAGTTCGGCTCCGGCTGGAAGATCATGACTGCGGAAGGCCCCCTCGAAGCCGACGATGCAGTTCTGGCGCTTGGTCCCTGGGCGGCGGTTGCGACGCGCCGGCTCGGCTATTCCTTGCCGCTCGGCGTCAAACGCGGCTATCACATGCATTATGCCACCAAGGGCAATGCCGTTCTCAACAACTGGATGCTCGATGCCGAACGCGGCTATCTCATGGCGCCGATGCGCCGCGGCATCCGTCTGACGACGGGCGCGGAGTTCGCAACGCTCGATGCGCCAAAGACGCCGGTCCAGCTCGACCGGGCCGAGGCCGTGGCCCGCACGATTTTCCCGCTCGGAGAGAGGCTTGATCCCGAACCCTGGATGGGTGCCCGCCCCTGCACGCCGGATATGATGCCGATCATCGGCAAGGCGCCGCGCCATCAGGGACTGTGGTTCGCCTTCGGCCATGCCCATCACGGGCTGACGCTCGGACCGGTGACCGGCCGCGTGCTTGCCGAACTCATTACCGGCGAGGCGCCGTTCATTGATATTGCCGCCTATTCGCCGCAGCGCTTCAAGCCGTGATACCGAGGGCTGCAAGACCTTCGAGGGCCGTGGCCGAGATGCCGTCGATCGTGTCGTCGATATCGACGGTGACGACGCCATGCTCGCCGGTCGGCGCTTCAAGCGTCGCCAGCTGGCTTTCGAGCAGCGACACCGGCATGAAATGGCCCTTGCGCTCGCCCATCCGTTTCGTCAGCAATTGCCTGGAGCCTTCGAGGTAGACGAAAAAAAGATTGTCGCCGGCAGCAGCTCGCAGCCTGTCGCGATAGATGCGTTTCAGCGCCGAGCAGGAGACGATGATGCCCTCGCCTTTCTCAAGCGAGGCCTTCATGTCTTCGCCGATGCGGTCGAGCCAGGGCATCCGGTCCTCATCGGTCAGCGGAATGCCCTTCGACATCTTCTCGACATTGGCGGCGGGATGCAGCGCATCGCCTTCGACGAAGGCCAGGTGCAAGGCTCCCGCGAGCTTTTCGCCGACGGAGGATTTGCCGCAGCCGCTGACCCCCATGACGATGATTGCATGGGGCCCGCTCGTCTGCTCACCCGGCATGTTTCCTCCTAAAACTTGACTTTCCCACTCAATCGAGCGGGAAGTGACAGGCATATTGTTGTGCACCCTCGCCGCTTAGTTCAGGCGAGACCTGGCGGCAATAATCCTGCGCCTTCCAGCAGCGTGGATTGAAATGGCAGCCCGACGGAGGTTTCAGCGGCGAAGGCAGTTCGCCCTGCAGGCGGATGCGGTTCTTGGCGCGGTCGGGGTCGGCGATCGGTGTCGCCGATAGCAAGGCTGCCGTATAGGGATGGCGCGGCCTGGCGAAGACCTCGGCGGCGGGACCGGTTTCCACCGGCCGGCCGAGATACATCACCATCACCTCGTCGGCGATGTGATGGACGACGGAGAGGCCATGCGAGATAAAGAGATAGGCAAGTCCCATCTCCTTCTGCAGATCCATCAGCAGGTTCAGCACCTGCGCCTGGATCGAGAGGTCAAGCGCCGATACCGGTTCGTCGAGCACCAGCACCTTCGGCCGTAGCATCAAAGCGCGGGCAATGGCGATGCGTTGGCGCTGGCCGCCGGAGAACATATGGGGATAGCGGCCGTGATGCTCGGGACGCAAGCCGACGCGGGCCATCATCTCCTCCACCTTGCGGCGGCGCGCGGCGGCGTTGAGATCGGTGTTGATCTTCAGCGGCTCTTCGAGGATCGAGCCAACCTTCTGGCGCGGATTGAGCGAGCCGTAAGGATTCTGGAAGACGATTTGAACCTGGCTGCGCAGGCTGCGGTCGCCGACATGGGCGGGCTTGCCGTCAATCAGCAATTCGCCCGACGTCGGGTTCTCGATCATGGTGACCAGGCGAGCGAGCGTCGACTTGCCACAGCCGGATTCGCCGACGACGGCTAGCGTCTTGCCGGAATGGAGGCTGAAGCTGACGCCGTTCAGCGCCCTGACGGTGGCATCGGCTTTGAAGAGCCCGCGATTGACGGTGTAGAAGCGGGCGAGATCCCTGCCCTCGAGAACAGCGCCCGTCATACGAGATCTCCTGCAGTTTCAACGGCCATGATGCCGGGATGCCCGAGCGGCTTGCCGTCCTTCAAAGGATAATTGCACAGCGCCAGCCCAAGCTCCGGCCCCTGACGGACGACACCGCGGTCACATTCGACCGTGGCGTAGCCGCAGCGCGGCGCGAAAAGACAGCCGGTCGGGCGGCCGTGCTGACCGGGAACGACACCGGCGATCGAGGGAAGACGCTGGCCGACTTCTGCGCGTTCCGGCAGGGCGGCGAGCAGGGCTGCGGTATACGGATGATGCGGATCGCGGAACAGCGCCTTGACCGGCTGTTCCTCGACCTTCTGGCCGGCATATTGCACCTGCACACGCTCGGCGGTTTCGGCAACGACACCCATGTCGTGGGTGATCAGCACCAGCGCCATGCCCTGCTCTTTCTGCAGACGCACGAGCAGATCGAGGATCTGCGCCTGGATCGTCACGTCGAGCGCGGTTGTCGGCTCGTCGGCGATCAGAAGCTTCGGATTGCAGGCGAGTGCCATGGCGATCATGACGCGCTGGCTCATGCCGCCCGACATCTGATGCGGGAAGTTCGACAGCCGGTCTTCCGGCGCCGGAATTCCGACCAGGTTCAGGAGTTCGATCGAGCGTTCGCGGCGCTCCTTGCGGTTGAGGCCCATGTGAACGCGCAGGGTCTCGCCAAGCTGGAATCCGACCGTGAAGCACGGATTGAGGCTCGACATCGGCTCCTGGAAGATCATCGCCATGTCCTTGCCGACGATCCTGCGGCGCTGGCGGCCGGAAATACCGCGCAGATCCTGGCCGTCGAACTGCATGCGGTCGGCGGTAATCTTCGCCGTCCAGGGCAGAAGCCCCATCAGCGCCAGCATGGCGACAGATTTGCCCGAGCCGGATTCACCAACGACCGACAGGATCTCGCCCTTGTCGCAGGCAAGCGATACGCGGTCGACGGCGCGGAAGAGACCGGACGACGTCTGGAATTCGACGGTCAGATTTTCAATCTCGAGGAGCGGCATCACGACCTCTTCAGCTTGGGGTCAAGCGCATCGCGCAGGCCGTCACCCATCAGATTGATGGCGAGAACGGTGATGAGGATGGCAAGACCCGGGAATGTTACCACCCACCAGGCGCGCGAGATGAACTCGCGGGATTCGGCCAGCATCGTGCCCCATTCGGGTGTCGGCGGCTGGGCGCCCATGCCGAGAAAGCCGAGGGCGGCGGCATCAAGGATCGCCGCCGAGAAGGCGAGCGTCGCCTGGACGATCAGCGGCCCGAGACAGTTCGGCAGGATGGTCTTGAACATCAATCGGAAGGTGCCGGCACCGGCAACACGCGAGGCGATCACATATTCCTTCTCGCGCTCCGATATGACCGAGGCGCGCGTCAGCCGCACGAAATGCGGCTGGTTGACCAGCGAAATCGCGATCATCGCATTGGTAAGTCCAGGCCCCAGCACGGCGACCAGCACGAGAGCAAGCAGCAGCGACGGGAAGGCCAGGATGATATCCATCAGGCGCATGATCGCCGTATCGACCTTGCCGCGGAAATATCCGGCGACGAGGCCGATCAGCACGCCTGAAATGACCGAAAGCGTGACGACGACGACGCCGATGAAGAGCGAGAAGCGCGCGCCGTAGATCAGTCGCGACAAAATATCGCGGCCGACGGCATCCGTTCCGAGCGGGAAGGAGATGCTGCCGCCCTCCATCCAGGATGGCACGGCCAGCAGCACCTGACGGTTCTGCTCATTCGGCTCATGTGGTGCAAACAGCGGCGCGAGGACGGCGACGACCAGGATGATGGTAAAAACCACGAGGCCGATGACGGCGCCCTTATTGCGGGAGAAATAGTGCCAGAATTCCGCGAGAGCGGATGGCTGGCCGGTTTTAACGGTGACGGTGCTCATGAACCGCTCCTAATGACGAATGCGCGGATTGATGAAGCCGTAGAGGACATCAACAATCAGATTGACCATCATGATAACGCCGGCGATCAAAAGAAGGCCGCCTTGGACCACGGCGTAATCGCGCTTGAAGACGGAATCGACCATCCATTTGCCGATGCCCGGCCAGGAGAAGATCGTTTCGGTGAGGATGGCGCCAGCAAGGAGAACGCCGATCTGCAGACCGATGGTGGTGATGACCGGGATCATCGCATTGCGCAGCGCGTGCACGCCGACGACGCGCAGCGGCTTCAGTCCCTTCGAACGCGCGGTGCGGACATAGTCCTCACCCAGAACCTCGAGCATCGCCGAGCGCGTCTGGCGGGCGATGACGGCAAGCGGAATGGTCGCCAGCACGATGGTCGGCAGAATGAGGTAGCTGACGGCGGAGGAAAACGCCCCTTTCTGGCCTGACAGCAGGCTGTCGACAAGCATGAAGCCGGTGACCGGCTTGAAGAAATACATCAGCGAAATGCGGCCGGAAACGGGCGTCCAGCCGAGATAGCCGGAGAAGAAGATGATGAGCAGCAGACCCCACCAGAAAATCGGCATGGAATAGCCGATCAGGGCAACACCCATCACACTCTGATCGAACCACGTGCCTCGCTTCACGGCGGCAAAGATACCGGCGGGCACGCCAAGACAGACGGCGAGGATGATGGCGCAGAGCGAAAGTTCCAGCGTCGCCGGAAACAGCGTCAGGAATTCACCGAGAACGGGCCGCTTGGTGACGATCGAGGTGCCGAGATCGCCATGCAGCAGTTTTCCGAGATAATCGAAATACTGCACATACACAGGCCGGTCGAAGCCGAGATCATGCATGATCTGGGCATGACGCTCCGGCGCCATGACGCGCTCACCCGACAGAAGCATGACGGGGTCGCCGGGAAGCATGCGGATGAAGGAGAAGGCAATGAGGGAAACGCCGAGGAATGTCGGGATCAGCACCGCAAGGCGGCCGATGAAAAAACGCAACATGGCAGATGTCCAATAGTTTCCGGCGGTCAGGAGATCCTGACCGCCGGCTGCGCCCAGCTCTGCCGGGCATTCTTACATTATTCTGGTTATTCGGAAACGTCGACGCCGTCGAAGCGGTGAATGCCGAGCGGATCCATGAAGAAGCCGGAGACCTTCTTGCTCATCGGAACGAAGACGAGCGAGTGATCGAGGGTCGCCCAGGGAGCTTCCTTCTTGAAGATCAGCTGCGCCTGCTCATAGGCCTTGGTGCGCTCGCCGACATCGGCGGTCAGCTTGGCCTTGGTCATCAGGTCGTCGTATTCCTTGTTGCACCACTGAGCGCGGTTGTTGCCGCCGACGGCGTCGCAGCCAAGCAGCGTATCCATGAAGTTATCCGGGTCGCCGTTGTCGCCGGTCCAGCCGAGGATGACGGCGCCGTCGCGCTTCACGTCGGAGGAGAGTTTCAGATATTCGGCCCATTCATGGGTGACGATCTCGACCTTGACGCCGGCCTTGGCGAAATCAGCCTGCATCAGTTCAGCGGCACGGCGCGCATTCAGCATGTAGGGACGCGAAACCGGCATCGCCCAGATCTTCATGCTGAGATCCTTGACGCCGGCATCGGCAAGAGCCTTCTTGGCAGCGTCCGGATCATACTTGTCGTCCTGAACAGCGTCGTTATAGGACCACATCGTCGGCGGGATCGGGTTCTTGGCAACGGCCGCGGCACCCTGGAAGACGGCATCGATGATCGCCTGCTTGTTGATCGCCATGTTCAGCGCGCGGCGAACTTCCGGCTTGTCGAACGGGGCCATCTGCGTGTTGTAGGCGAGGAAGCCGACATTGAGACCGGCCTGTTCCATCACCGTCAGTTTGTCATCCTTCTTCAGTTCGGGAACGTCGGCTGCATTCGGATAGGGGATCAGCTGGCATTCGCCGGCCTTCAGCTTCTGGGCGCGGACAGCCGCGTCGGAGGTGATGGCGAAAACCAGATCGTCGATCTTTTCCTTGCCCTTAAAATAGGTTTCGTTGGCCTTGTAGCGGATGACGGCATCCGGCTGGTAGGCGACGAAGGTGAACGGACCCGTGCCGAGCGGCTGCTGGTTGAGCTGCGCCATCTTGCCGTCGGCTGCGAGCTTGTCGGCATATTCTTTGGAAACGATCGAGGCGAAGTCCATGGCAAGATCGGCGAGGAACGGCGCCTCGGGATGGTTGAGCGTGAACTTGACGGTGAGGTCATCGACCTTCTCGACGGACTTGATCAGATCCGGGAAGCCCATGCCGGCTGCGTATTCGTAGGAACCGCCTTCGACATACTTGTTCCACGGATTGTCGGATTTCAGCTGGCGCTCGAAGGAGAACACGACGTCGTCGGCGTTGAAATCGCGGGTCGGCGTGAAGAAGTCGGTGGTCTGGTACTTGACGCCGGGATGAAGCTTGAAGGTGTATTGCGTGCCGTCGGCCGAAACGCTCCAGCTGTCAGCCAGGCCGGGCTCGATCTCTGTACCGCCATGCTTGAATTCGACGAGGCGGCTATAGACCGTGCGCGACGACGCGTCGAAGGTCGTGCCTGCCGTATAGAGGCTCGGGTCGAAGCCTTCCGGCGAGCCCTCGGAGCAATAAACAAGGGTCTTGGACCAGGCCGACGTCGCCATGACCGAAATCAGGGCCGTCGCTGCCAGCATGACAGAGATCTTTTTCATAATATTGTTTCCCGGTTGTTCTTTTTTGATGTCTGGAGACCGCAGATTGGCATCCCGGTCGACGGTCGATGGAACGACATTTATCTACTGAAAGCAACGGGCTACGGAGAAAATTTTTCCAGTTGGACAATTTTAGAAATTTTCCGTCTAAAATCAGCCTCATTCGGAAATATTCGGATAAAAATGTCCCAAATTTCGTCGTATTTTGGATAATTGCGCCTCTTAAGCGTGTCGCGATCGATCGGATTCGCTCGCCACGCGAGGGATGTTTATCTCTTGCGAGCCGGTGCGACGCACCAAATGAAAAACCGCGATTGCCGGGGCAACCGCGGTTTCACAACTCTGTCCTGCTCTTTAAATTCAGGCGGCGGGTGCAATGATCGCAGGTTTGCGATATGGCCGCTCGCCGGTAATTCCGAGCAGGAAATTGATCTGCGGACGCGCCTTGACGAGGTCATCGATGGAATATTCCGAAAGCACGGCGAAGAAGGCATTGAGCGCCTTGCGCAGCGCCGAATTCAGGCCGCAGCTGTCGACCAGCGGGCATTCGACAACACCGTCATCCTCGAAGCATTCGGCCATGGCGAAACTGTCTTCCGTCACCCGAACGACGTCGAAGAGCGTAATGTCGGCCGCCGGCTTGCCCAGGCGCACGCCGCCATTGCGACCGCGCACGGTTTCGACCAGGCCCGCCTTGTTCAGCGGCTGGAGGATCTTGAAAAGAAACAGTTCGGAAACGCCGTAAGCCCTGGCGATTTCTGGAATCCGGCTTAGGTGCCCGTCATTGGCAGCACAATACATCAACATGCGAACCGCATAGTTGGTCTGCTTCGTCAACCGCATGCCGATCTCCTGACTCGTGCCTGTTGGGACCTATATAGGCGGTTTGGTAGTTTTGAACAATTCCAAAATATGAAATTTGCATTCAGCTTATGAGGCCATTTGCCGCGACGTCGAATCCTGCTCCGGATTGGGGTGCCAACTTTCAATCCCAACAGATCGAACAAAACGGGGGCCAAAAAGGCCCCCGAATTGCAGATCGATCTATCGGTAAGGTCACTTCATCGTCGGCATGACGAATTCGGCGCCGCTCTTGATGCCGGAGGGCCAGCGGGCGGTGACGGTCTTGGTCTTTGTCCAGAACTTGATCGAATCCGTGCCGTGCTGGTTGAGGTCGCCGAAGCTCGAGGCCTTCCAGCCGCCGAAGGAGTGATAGGCGAGCGGAACCGGGATCGGAACGTTGATACCGATCATGCCGATATTGATGCGCGAGGCGAAATCGCGGGCGGCATCGCCGTCACGGGTGTAGATCGCGACGCCGTTGCCGTATTCGTGCTTCATCGGCAGCGACAGCGCCTCCTCGTAGTTCTGGGCGCGAACGACGGAGAGAACCGGTCCAAAAATCTCGGTCTTGTAAATGTCCATCTCGGGCGTGACGTGATCGAATAGGCAGCCGCCGACGAAATAGCC
This sequence comes from Rhizobium sp. NZLR10, assembly GCF_019685125.1. Taxonomy (NCBI): domain Bacteria; kingdom Pseudomonadati; phylum Pseudomonadota; class Alphaproteobacteria; order Hyphomicrobiales; family Rhizobiaceae; genus Rhizobium; species Rhizobium sp. NZLR10. The sequence continues at coordinate 47,687 of NZ_JABDWE010000008.1, forward strand.
GTCTTCATAACCCTGGAGCTTGAAATCGCGGCCGTCGACGAGGAGCTTTGCGCCTTCCTCGACGCCGCGGTCGATAAGGCCGCGAACACGGTTATAAGCGTCCTTGGTGACGAGCGGGCCCAAGTCGGCCTGGTCGTCGGTGTAGGGGCCGATGCGCAGCGATTCGATCTTCGGGATCAGCTTTTCGACGAGGCGGTTGGCGGTGTCCTCGCCGACCGGAACGGCAACCGAGATCGCCATGCAGCGCTCGCCGGCCGAGCCGTAGCCTGCGCCCATCAGCGCGTTGACCGCCTGATCCATATCGGCGTCCGGCATGATGATCATGTGGTTCTTGGCGCCGCCGAAGCACTGGGCGCGCTTGCCGTTCATCGCCGCAGTGCCGTAGACGTAGCGGGCAATCGGCGTCGAGCCGACGAAGGAGACGGCGCCGATATCCGGATCGCTGAGGATCGCATCGACGGCACCCTTGTCGCCATTGACGACATTGAGGATGCCGGCCGGCAGGCCGGCCTCGATCATCAGTTCGGCAAGACGGATCGGCAGGGAAGGATCACGCTCGGAGGGCTTCAGGATGAAGGCGTTGCCGCAGGCAATCGCCGGCGCAAACATCCACATCGGGATCATGCCGGGGAAATTGAAGGGGGTGATGCCGGCGCCGATGCCGACCGGCTGGCGGATCGAATACATGTCGATCGCCGGCCCGGCACCCTCGGTGAACTCACCCTTGGAGAGATGCGGAATGCCGCAGACGAATTCGCAGACTTCGAGGCCGCGGATGACGTCGCCCTTGGCATCCTCGATCGTTTTGCCGTGCTCCCTGGAGAGCATTTCGGCAAGCTCGTCCATGTGTTTGTTCAGGAGTTCGACGAACTTGAAGAAGACGCGGGCGCGGCGCTGCGGATTGGTGGCGGCCCATTTCGGCTGCGCAGCCTTGGCGTTTTCGACGGCGGCGCGCAATTCCTCGGCGCTTGCGAGTGCGACCGTCGCCTGCACTTCGCCCGTTGCCGGATTGTAGACATTGCTGACGCGGCCGCTGGTGCCGGCAACCTGCTTGCCGCCGATGAAATGACCGATCTCATGCATGGGATGTTCCTCCTGTTTTTGGATGACCCACAATCGCACTTCAATTTGCACAAATCAATGCGCTGATATAAGTAACCGTTGTGCGTATATTATAGCTCTGCCGTTATGTGCGACGCTGCTGCTCCGAACTTGGAACGGTGTGCGGACAAGTCAAACCCGAGGGGAGGACAAAACCGATGCGCCGGGAACCTGTCGTCAGAATGGCAGAGCTGGAGATCGATCCGGACATGCTGGAAGCCTACCGCGTATTGCTCACCGAAGAAATCGAGGCCTCCGTCGCGCTGGAAGACGGCGTAATTTCGCTCAGCGCTGTTTCCATCAGGGACAATCCAAACCGGATCCGAATTCTCGAGGTCTATGCCGACCAGCAGGCCTACGAGGCCCATCTGCAAACACCGCATTTCCTCAAATACAAGACCGCGACGGCCGGCATGGTGACATCGCTGACGCTGATCGAGGTCGATCCGATCGCAATGCGGGCCAAGCCATGAACTGGGACGATGTCCGGATTTTCCTCGCGGTCGCCCGCACCGGGCAGATCCTTGCCGCCTCCAAGCGGCTGGGGCTCAACCACGCCACGCTCTCGCGTCGACTGACGTCGCTGGAAGAGGCGCTGAAGACCCGGCTTTTCATCCGTCGCACCAATGGCTGCGAGTTGACGGCCGAAGGCGAAGTGTTCCTGGCATCGGCAGAGCGGATGGAAACGGAAATGCTCGCTGCGCAGGCCAAGCTCGGCCACACCGATACGGCGATCGCCGGGACGGTGCGCGTCGGCGCGCCGGATGGGTTCGGTGTTTCCTTTCTTGCGCCGCGCATGGGCCGGCTGATCGAGCGCCATCCGGCGCTGAAGATCCAGCTTGTACCGGTGCCGCGCTCCTTTTCGCTGTCTCAGCGCGAGGCCGATATCGCGATAACGCTGGAACGGCCCGAACAGGGGCGGCTCGTCTCCTCCAAGCTCACCGACTACACGCTCGGCCTCTATGCCTCGCGCGACTATCTCGCCTCCAGGGGCACGCCCGGTGATATCGACGCGCTGAAGGCGCATCCGCGCATCGGTTACGTCGAAGATCTGATCTTCACCGCCTCGCTGAATTTCTCCGGCGAGGTGATGCGAAGCTGGGATGCGAGCTTCGAAATCTCGACGGCGATCGGGCAGACGGAGGCGGTGCGATCCGGCGCCGGCATCGGCATCCTGCACGATTATATTGCCCGGCAGTATCCGGAGCTGCAGCGCATCCTGCCGGACGTTTCGATCCGGCGCGCCTATTGGACGACCTATCACGAAACGGCGCGCGACCTCGTACGCGTCAGGAGCGTCGTCGACTTCCTGCAGGAACTGGTCAGCGCCGAACGGCAGATCTTTCTTTAAAGACCGCCAACGTGCTTTGCCGGCTCGTCGTTCTCATCGGGATTGGGAACGGGTGCCTCGTCGGGAAGCCTGTCCGGCTCGGGCTCGGTGATCGGCGGCATCGGCTTCCAGCCGGGTGCCGGCATCGGCGGCTGATCAGGAATGGGTTCGTTGGGCACGGACATGACCGCCTCCCTTTTCATAATGTTCGATTAAGCTGACGTTCGGCCGGGTTATCTGTCCGGCTTCAGCGATTCGGCAGCGCGCATCGGCATGCTGTCGATGATGGCGAAAAGCTCGCCGGCGGTGATCGGCTCGCTGAGCTTGAGCTTCACGGTGCCGTCCTTGCCGACAAGGAAGGCGGCGAATTCCCCGATCTCCGCCACCTCGAAATCGCGGCGGATCGCTTCGCCTTCAAGACCATCCGCGTCACCGAAGAGCGGCCGGACACCCGCGCCGGATATCTTGAGCACCACCAGATCCCGCTCGTCGAGGGCTGAGCGGTCGGCCAACAACTGGTTTTCCTGGCGGGCGGCGCGGGCATTGCCCTTGTCGGCGAAAACAACGAAGACGCGGTTCTTCCACTGGAAGGCAGCAAGGCTTTCGACCGGCGCATAAGCGCTGTTGGTCTCGTCGATTTTGGTCGCGCCGTAGAGAAGGGTTTTCGACATGCATATTCTCCCGTTAACTTGGAGAACGGCGCGAGATGGGATGGGTTCCATCGAAACGGCGGGAACTGGGTTTTCGTTCTGATCGTGTGGGGGAGATGGTACGGTTGGGGGGTCTCGAACCTCCGACCTCAGGTGCCACAAACCTGCGCTCTAACCAACTGAGCTACAACCGCATAAATCGCGCTTGGCGCGACGGGGGTCACATACGAGGACTTGGCGATGAATTCAAGCCCCATTCCTCGTCAATATAGAAAAAGGCTGGACGCGGGGTCCAGCCTTTTGTCTTCGACCGGTCAAGACCGATCAGGCAACCTTGAAAGAAGCCATGGCCTTTTCGGCCGCTTCCTTGGAGGGCTTTGCCAGCTTTTCGGCCACCTGCTTGGTGGTTTCCTGCATCGACTTCGCCTGCTCGACGGTGAGCTCGGCCTGCTTGCGGATGAACGAGGTCTGCAGCTCGAAGAATTCTGCGACGGACTTGACGCCGAGCAGCGCTTCCATGTGCGACAGCGAGTTCTCGGCATTGATCCGCAGAACGTCGATCGCCTTCAGGCCGATCTCGACGGTGCCGGCCTGCGCGGTCTGTACGGTGGCTTCGAGCGTCTTGCCGGCTTCTTCGCCAGCGGTCTTCAGCTTGGCATAGGCGTCCTTCGACTGCTGAGCGCCCTTTTCGGCGAATTCACGGAAGGATTCCGAGAACTTGGACGGGTCGAAAGAAGCGATTGAAAAAACGTCGTCGGTCTTTATGGTAGCCATGGGTCGCATCCTTTGGGCTGAGGCAGTCGCTGCCTGCAATAGTTGGGATGATGCTTATATAAGACATTCCATTGTGCATTGCAACATTTATTGTGCAATGCACAAGACGTTAACCTTGCCGGCCGAAAACCCCCTCCTCTTCTGGACCCGCATGCGCCCCGCAGTTATTAATAAGCCGTTAATTTAAGAAGGCCGACAGCGACAAGGTTTGATCATGCCCGCAGTCCAATATCCGTTCATCGATATCGCCGTGCATGCGCGGGTGCGGGAACGATTTTCACGCGGCGAGGCGATGGTGCTGTTTTCGGCCGATCTTGCCCGCCTGCTCTGGGCGAACGGTGCCGGCGCCGAACTATTCGGCCATTCGGCCGTCTATGATCTGCTCGACCAGGGCGTCGACCGCACCGACATTACCTTCCGCCAGCTGGAAACGGCCGCGCGCCAACTTGCCGATATCGGTGACTCCAGAAGCCTGATGATCCGCGTTGCCAAGGGCTTCCAGCGCGTGCAGGTGCAGGCGGCGGCCGAACTAATCCGGCTTTCCTCAGGCGAAAAGGCCATGCTGTTTTCGGTGCCGGTCTCGGCAAAGCCGCTCGCAGCCAGCGCCTCGGCGGCCCAGATGCTGCAGGGGCTTGATGATCCCGACACGCATATGGCGGTGATCGGCGCCAACGGCGACGTCATCGCCGCCTCGCCAGGTTTTGCCTCGCTCGGGATTTCCGAGCAGACGGCAAAGACCTTGATTAACCTTGCCGGCGCGCATCCCGACCGGCTGGTGAAGCGACCCGTCGCCACAGGCAGAGGCAATCTTCCGGCAGCAGTCGGCAAGCTCAGCGACGAGCCGGCGCTCAATCTGCTCTTTGCGGTGGAGACCGCGATCGGCCATCTCGACCCAATCGACACACCCGCGGCGCCCGAACCGATCGATGCGCCGGCGCAGGAAGATAGCGTGTCACCGGCCGAACAGCTCCGTGACGAGCCGGTTGCCGCCGCAGGCTTTACCGAAATCATCGAGGCGGTGTCGGGGATTGAGGAAGTCGAGGAAACGCTCGAGGAAATCACCGGTGAAAATGATCTGCCGGCAGAGACCGCAGCGGCATCCGCAGACGAGGTGGTTGAGGAGACCGATCTCGCCGGGCATGCGGAGCCGGAGTGCGACGGCGGCGTGATCGACAGCAGCGCGGATGAAGCCAACGAGCCTGCCTCCATCATCGAGGACGACCTGGCCTCCGTCACGGAGACGGTGGAAACAGCGGCAACGGCGGAAGCGCCTGTCGAAGACATCGAAGCGCCTGTCGGAGAGGGGCCGGAAGCGGTTCACGAAGAGCCCGTCATTGCAATGCCTGTGGCCCCCTCCCCCGTCCCCGAGCTTGCAGCTGAACCCGGCTTCGTTTTCAGGCCGAACAGCCGCGCCACGCGCTTCGTCTGGAAGATCGATGCAGAGGGCCGTTTCAACGAGGTCAGCCACGAATTTGCCGATGCCGTCGGTCCGCATGCATCCGACATTATCGGTTCTGCCTTCGGCGATGTCGCCGCCCTCTTCAATCTCGATCCCGATGGCAAGCTTGCAGAGGCGCTCGCCCGCCGCGACACATGGTCAGGCAAAACGATCCTCTGGCCGGTCGAAGGCACCAGCCTCGTTGTTCCGGTCGATCTGGCGGCGCTGCCGACCTATACCCGCAACCGCGACTTCGACGGTTTCCGCGGCTTCGGCGTCGTCCGGCTTTCCGATGCGCAGGAAGATCCGCTGGCACTCGGCCTGACGCTCGGCCCAGACGGTATCGGCCATGATGCGGCAAGCCTCGGCCCGGTGTCCGAGACCATTGCCGAGGTGGAACACGCAGTGCCGGCAGTGCAGGAAGAGGCCGTAATCGAACCGGTCCTGACGGATGAGGTCGAGGACCAGGCGTTTGCGGCAACCGAGCCGGAGACGGAGACTGAGCCCGCGCCGGAAGAGATTGCCACCGAGCAGGCGTCCATTGAGCAGGAGTCAGGCGAGCAGGCATCTGGCGAGCCGGTTTTCCAGGAAAGTGTTTCGCAAGCAGCAGGCGATAGTGCCGATGCCCGTGATATCTCCGCCGCCGAACCGGAAGCGGAAACATCGGACGAGCCGCCGGCGCTTCGCATTTCGGAAACGCCCAATCGCCGTTTCTCCGACAAGATCGTTCAGCTTCATAACAGCAGCGCCGGACTGACGGCCGCCGAGCAGGCCAATTTCCGCGAGATCGCCAAGCGTCTCGAGGCCTTCGGCGCCAGCAAGGATGAAGCTGCTGCGCCGGCACCGATCGAACCCGTGACGGAAACGGCCAGCTTCGAAGAGGCTCCCGAATCGGAAGACCTCGCGGCCGAAACACCCGTTGCCAACGAGACGGAAGTGTCGTCGCTCGAGGAGATCGCGCCGCAGGAAGCGATTTTCGAGAATGCCGACGACGCGGCGGGCGACGACGACGGCGCCGCCGAGGAGCCTGAAGTCTTAACCGAGGACGAGGCGACGGAAGGGCTGGAGGAGACGGTCAGCCAGATCGAGGTCCTGACGAGCTTCATCCCGCCGCGCATCAAGATGACCGACGGGCTTTCGCTGGGAACGGTCGACCAGCTGCCGGTTGCCGTGCTCATCCATGTCGGCGATGCGCTGATCCATGCCAATCCGGAATTCATGCGGCTGACCGGCTATGCGACGCTCGACGCATTGCGCGAGGTTGGCGGCATCGAAGCCCTGCTGCAGCGCCGCGAACTCGAGGAAAAGGCCGCAGGCTCCGGCACAATGATGCTGGTCAAGGCCGACGACAGCCTGGTTCCGGTGACAGCGCGGCTGCAATCGGTGCGCTGGGAAGACGCCAATGCCCTGATGCTGGCGCTGATGCCGGTGGAAGGCAAGGATGATAGCCGCAGCGAGACAAATCGCTCCGAGGGCCGATCCGAAGCCCGGTCCGAAGCGCGTCCCGAGCGGATGGTCGAAAAGGTGGCCAAGCTTCAGGTCGAGGTAGAGGAACTGCGCTCGATCCTGGAAACGGCGACCGACGGCGTCGTCGTCATCGGCACGGAGGGCGATATCCGCTCGATGAACCGGTCGGCGAGCGCGCTCTTCAATTACGATGAGCAGGAGACGCGCGGCAAACCCTTCGTTATGCTGTTTGCCCATGAGAGCCAGAAGGCAGTGCTCGACTATCTCCATGGCCTTTCCGGCCATGGCGTCGCTAGTGTGTTGAACGACGGGCGCGAAGTGATCGGCCGCGAGGCCGCCGGCGGCTTCGTGCCGTTGTTCATGACGATGGGCCAGCTCACCTCCTCCAACGGCTATTGCGCCGTCATCCGCGACATCACCCAGTGGAAGCGCACCGAGGACGAGCTGCGCAACGCCAAGGGTGCGGCCGAAACCGCCAACGCCCACAAGACCGATTTCCTTGCCCGCGTCAGCCACGAGATTCGCACGCCGCTCAACGCCATCATCGGCTTTTCCGACATGATGGCCGGCGAGCGCTTCGGGCCGATCGGCCATCCGCGCTATATCGAATATGCCAACGACATCGGCCGTTCCGGCCGGCACGTTCTCGATATCGTCAATGACCTGCTCGACATTTCGAAGATCGAGGCGGGCGAGATGGATCTCGATTTTGCCGCCGTCGGCCTCAACGAGGCGGTCGCCGAGGCCGTGGCGCTGGTCCAGCCGCAGGCAAACGGCCAGCGTGTCATCATCCGCACGGCGCTGTCGCATGCGGTGCCAGAGGTCGTGGCGGATCTGCGCTCGATTAAGCAGATCGCGCTCAACATCCTGTCGAACGCCATCCGCTTCACTCCATCAGGCGGGCAGATCGTCGTTTCCACATCCTATGAGGCCAATGGCAGCGTCGTGCTCAGGGTCCGCGATACCGGCATCGGCATGACGCGCAGCGAGCTCGACCAGGCGATGAAGCCGTTCCGGCAGGTTTCCTCGACCCAATCGCGCCATCGCGGAGACGGCACCGGGCTCGGCCTGCCGCTGACCAAGGCGATGGTCGATGCCAACCGGGCGGTGTTCTCGATCAATTCGGCGCCGAACGAGGGCACGCTCGTCGAAATCACCTTTCCGTCGCAGCGCGTGCTGGCAGGTTGATCGCGATAAATAGGAAGCGCTTGGCATAAAGAAAAGGCAGCCGAGGGCTGCCTTTGAATTTGGTGCTGTTCAACAAGAGCTCAGTCGATCACCATCATCGAAAGCCGGAAGGCTCCAGGCCGCCTCGTTCATTTACGGCCCCCAAGTTGGCTTTTAGATTTGACAAACCTTTCTTAACGAAAGGTGTCCATGACAGTGCATGGATAAGTGACAAAAGCTTGTAACTTCCGATCCGCAATCAATCCTTGAGTTCCTCCAACCCCGCGAAGAGCTGCAACGCCTCGGGATTGGCGAGCGCTTCCTGGTTTTTCACCGGCCTGTTGTGGACGACCTCGCGCACCGCAAGCTCGACGATCTTGCCGGATTTGGTGCGGGGAATATCGGCGACCGCGATGATCTTCGCCGGCACGTGCCGCGGCGAGGCTCCGGTGCGAATACGCGTCTTGATCGCCTTGACCAGATCCTCGGTCAGCGCCACGCCGGGGGCAAGGCGAACGAAGAGGATGACGCGCACATCGTCGTCCCACTCCTGGCCGATGCAGAGCGCCTCGGCCACCTCGTCCATCTGCTCAACCTGATTGTAGATCTCGGCGGTGCCGATGCGCACGCCGCCGGGATTGAGCGTCGCATCCGAACGGCCATGGATGATCAGGCCGCCATGCTCCGTCCATTCGGCAAAATCACCGTGGCACCAGACATTGTCGAACCGCTCGAAATAGGCGGCGCGATACTTGGCGCCGTCGGGGTCGTTCCAGAACATCACCGGCATCGACGGGAAGGCTTTGGTGCAGACGAGCTCCCCCTTCTCGCCGCGTACCGGTCTGCCATCATCGTTCCAGACATCGACCGCAAGGCCGAGGCCGGCCCCCTGGATCTCGCCGCGCCAGACCGGCTGCAGCGGATTGCCGAGCACGAAGCAGGAGACGATATCGGTGCCGCCGGAGATCGAGGCAAGCTGCACATCCTCCTTGATGCCCTCGTAGACGAAGGTGAATCCCTCAGGCGACAGCGGCGAACCGGTGGAGGTCATCAGCCGCAGGCTGGAGAGGTCGTGGCTTTTGCGCGGCGTCAGCCCGCTTTTGCGCACCGCATCGATATATTTCGCCGAGGTGCCGAAGATGACGAATTTTTCGGCCTCGGCATAGTCGAACAGCACGTTGCCATCGGGCGAAAACGGCGAGCCGTCGAACAGGCAGAGCGTGGCGCCGCTGGCAAGGCCGCTGACCAGCCAGTTCCACATCATCCAGCCGCAGGTGGTGAAGTAGAAAAGCTTCTCGCCGGCCTCCAGGCCGCAGTGCAGCCGCTGCTCCTTGAGGTGCTGCAACAGCGTGCCGCCGGCCGAATGCACGATGCATTTCGGCACGCCTGTGGTGCCTGAGGAAAACAGGATGTAGAGCGGATGGGAAAAGGCAAGCGGCGTGAACTCGACCTCCCTTGCCTCATAGGGCGCGACAAAGGCTTCCAGCGTCGAGGCACCGGGCGTTTTGAGGGTCACCGCCTCGGCATCACCGGCATAGTGGACGACGACCGTGGGCACGCCCAAGCTTTTGGCGACCGTGGCGACCTTGGCGCCGACGTCCTGCAGCTTGCCGGAATACCAATAGGCATCGCAGGCGATGAACAGCCTGGGGCCGATCTGGCCGAAGCGGTCGAGCACACCCTGCTCGCCGAAATCAGGAGAGCACGACGACCAGATGGCGCCGATCGAGGCGGCGGCAAGCATGGCGGCGACGGTCTCCGGCATGTTCGGCATCATCGCGGCGATGCGATCGCCTTTATCGATACCAAGTGCTGCAAAGGCCTGCTGCAGCTTCGAGACCAGCGCGCGCAGCCGATCCCACGACCAGCGGTCCTCGGCCTTGTCTTCGCCGCGGAAGACGATGGCGTCGCCCTCGCCGCGGCCGGCCAGCAGGTTCTCGGCGAAGTTCAGCGTCGCATTGGGAAAGAAGCGGGCCTCCAGCATGCGGTCGCCATTGGCCAGCACCTCTGCGCCGCGTTCGCCCTTGACGCCGCAGAAATCCCAGACGGTCGACCAGAAATTCTCCCGCTCGGCCACCGACCAGGCATGCAGATCCTCAAAGCCGGAAAGCGAAAGCCCGAAATCGGCGTTGCAGCGCTCCATGAAGGCATGGATCGGGCTTCTTGCAACGGCATCCTCCGAGGGCACCCAAAGTGGTCTATTATCCTGCATTCAATTCCTCCTCCCCAATGCCGTCTTATATCATGCTGCATTGCATTATAAAGTGCGGAACCAACGCGATCCCAGCCTATGCATGCAGAAGAACGATGCGTCGCCTCAAAGTGCAACAGCGTCCTTTGCACGTCTGAAAAGACGCGCGGCGCTGTAGGGCATTTGCATATGCCTGATATTTCCTATATCCGCGAAATCAGCGCATAACGGGATGACCGGCTGAATTGCCGGCGGAGATCATGAGCACGTCAAGACATCGCAGGTGGCGCAGGAAGATCGGACCCGTTTCGCGCTGGCTTCCGGCCTTCGCCCGTTTGTCGACAGTCTTCCTGCTGATCGCGCTTGCGCTGTTCGTGGCGTTGAGGATCGCCGCACCCTATCTCATTTCGACCGGTTTCGTGCGCTCGGGCATCGAGGACGCGCTGTCGAAATGGACGGGTTATCATGCCGAGATCAAAGGTAGTCCGGTTCTGGAATTCTGGCCGACGCCGCGCATCACCCTCAACCAGATCACCATCCGCCAGCCGCGCAAAAGCGGCGACAAGCTGCTCGGCAGCATTGACAGCCTGTCGGCCGATTTCAGCCTCATCGATGCGCTGAGAGGTCGGACGAGCTTTCACGAATTCCACCTGCTGCGCCCCAACCTGGCGTTGACGCGCGACGAGAATGGGCTGATCGACTGGAGTTATGCCGGCCTGCTCGCCCGCGCAATCAGCGGCGTGCGCACCGAAAACGGCGCTGAGGTGCTCGATCCGGATCTCGATGCCGAGATCGGCGCGGTAACGGTCGAAGACGGCACGCTCACGGTCACCGACATCAAGACCGCCAAGGCCTATCATTTCGACAGCGTCACCGCAGATATCGCCTGGCCGAGGCTATCCGGCGCGATCTCCGCGGTCGTCATCGCCCGCATCAATGGCGAGGACCTGAAGGTCGATTTCGCTTCGCGCCAGCCGCTGCTCGCCTTTGCCGGCAGGAATGCCGAGACACGGACGTCGCTCACATCAAACCTGCTGACGGCGCACTTCCAGGGGATTGCCAGCATCGCCAGCCTTTCGGCGCTTTCCGGCAATATCACCGCCAGCATTCCCGATATGCCCGCGCTTCTGACCTGGTCGGGCAAATCGATCCCCGGCATCGCAACGCTGAAGAGCGCCTCGCTGGAATCCGACATCATGTCGTCGGGCAACGGGCTGCGCTTCAACAATCTCAGCCTGTCGCTCAACGAAGCGAGTGCCACCGGGGTGATGGACCTTTTCACCCAACCCGGCAAACGACCGAAGATCGGCGGCACGCTCGCCTTCGACGAGATGAACCTCAAGCCGTTCCTCGATGCCTTCGCGCTCAGGCTCGCCGCTGGCGAGGCGGAGGAAATCTCCGCCGGCATAAGCGGGCCGCTGCGGCTGCTCGATGTCGACGTCAGGCTTTCGGCGCGGCGTGCGCAGATGGGTCTCTTCGAGCTTTCCGATGTCGGCGCCAGCATGATCGTTGCCGGCGGCGAAGCGAAATTCGATATCGGCGACAGCCGGTTCGAAGGCGGCGAGATGACCGCGCATCTCGAAGCGACCCAGCGCGACTTCGACGGTGGCGGCAAGCTGCAGCTCTCGATCCGCGATGCCGACTTCGCAGCCCTTGCCGAGCGCCTGCAGCTGAAGGGGCCGCTGCCGCTGGCGACTGGATCGCTCGATCTCGACCTGCAGTCGCCGAAAGCGATCTGGACCACCGGCCTTGCCGACGTCACCGGCAGGCTGCGCTTCTGGACAAGGGAAGGCACGATCCCCGGCATCGATACCGCAGCGCTTAGGACGCAGGCAGCCGAAAAACCGTTCTTCCCGCTGAGCGCGGCAGCAGGCGGCGCCTTCGCTTTCAACCAGCTGAACCTTCAGGCCGATTTCGCCAACGGCTCCGCCGAGATGCACGACGTTCGTATCGCCGGCACGGCCGAGACGCTGACGCTTTCCGGGGTCATCACCTATCAGTCGAATGGGCTGGCGCTTTCCGGATCGCTTGATTCGACCGATCCGGCCAAGGCGGCAGAGCTGCCGCTTCTGCCGTTCTTCATTGGCGGCTCATGGCCGAACCCGGTGATCTCGCCGGTTCCGCTTCTCGGCGCCACACCGCACGCGCAATAATCCGTTTTCTTCGAATCATCAGGCGCCGGCAGCCGCCGCACGCTCGTCCCGCTGGCGCTGGATTTCCCGGCGCTTGGTGACGATCGAGGCGCAGATGACGCCGACCGCGACGATGGCGATCAGGATCGTGCACACAGCGTTGATCTCCGGCGTCACGCCGAGGCGGACCTGGCTGTAGATTCGCATCGGCAGCGTGGTGGCGCCCGGCCCCGAGGTGAAACTTGCGATCACCAGATCGTCGAGCGACAGGGTGAAGGCAAGGATCCAGCCGGAGAGCACCGCCGGCGCGATGATCGGCAAGGTGATCTCGAAAAAGGTGCGCACCGGCGGCGCGCCGAGATCCTGCGCCGCTTCCTCGATCGAATGATCGAAACTCAAGAGGCGCGACTGCACGACGACGGCGACGAAGCACATGGTCAGCGTCGTATGGGCCAGCGTGATCGTCCAGAAGCCGCGGTCGAAGCCGATCGCGACGAAGAGCAGCAGCAGCGACAGGCCGGTGATGACGTCGGGCATGACAAGCGGCGCGTAGATCATGCCAGAAAACAGCATGCGGCCGCGAAAGCGCGTATAGCGCACCAGCGTCAGCGCCGCCATCGTGCCGAGGATGGTCGCGAAGGTCGCCGACAGCAGGGCGACGCGAAGCGTCACCCAGGCCGCGTCGAGCAGCGCCTCGTTGGTCAGCAGCGATGCATACCATTTGGTCGAGAAGCCGCCCCAGACGGTCACGAGCTTCGACTCGTTGAAGGAGAAAACGACGAGAAGCACGATCGGCAGATAAAGGAAGGCGAAACCGAGTGTGACGGAGGCGATGTTGAACCGGGTCCATTTCAGCATGGCTTATTTCCCCCGCTCTTCGGCCTTGGCCTGGACATTCTGGAAGAAGACGATCGGGATGACCAGGATCAGCAGAAGGATGGTCGCCACTGCCGAGGAGACCGGCCAGTCGCGGTTCGAGTTGAACTCGCTCCATAGCGTCTTGCCGATCATCAGCGTCTGCGATCCGCCGAGCAGGTCGGGAATGACGAATTCGCCGACGGCCGGGATGAAGACCAGCATGCAGCCCGCCACCACGCCGGGAAGCGACAGGGGGAAGGTGACGCGCCAGAATGCCCGGATCGGCGTGCACCCAAGATCCTGGGCAGCCTCGATCAGCGTATCGTCCATCTTTTCCAAAGCCGAATAGAGCGGCAGCACCATGAAGGGCAGATAGGAATAGACGATGCCGATATAGACGGCGGTGTTGGTGTTGAGGATGATCAGCGGCGTGTCGATTATGTGCAGCGACTGCAAGAGCTGGTTGAGCAGGCCTTCCGGCTTCAGGATGGCTATCCAGGCGTAGACGCGGATCAGGAAGCTCGTCCAGAAGGGCAGGATGACCAGCATCACCAGGGTCGGGCGAAGGCCACGGGGCGCCTGCGCCATGCCGTAGGCGATCGGATAGGCGATCAGCAGCGTCAGGAAGGTAGAAATCCCGGCGATCACCACGCTCGAGACATAGGCGTTGAAATAGAGCGGGTCGTCGGTGAGGTAACTGTAATTGTCGAAGGAGAGATCGCCGATTTTGCTCCAGAGGCCGGCCCAGCCGTCGGTGAAAGAGAAGACGGGCTCATAGGGCGGCATGGCGATCGCCGTCGCCGATACCGAAATACGGAAGACGATGAAGAAGGGCGCCAGAAAGAAGAGCAGCAGCCAAGCATAAGGGATGACGATGACCAGGCGATTGTAGAGGCCGGACGTGAGCTTGCCCATGATGTCAATCCTTCAGCAGGACGCCGGCATTCTCGTCGAAGGAGACCCAGACGTCCTGATCGTAGGTGAAGGGGTCGTCGACGGAGCGCTGCGCATTGAGGGATGAGGCCTTGACGATGTTGCCGCTCTGCAATTTCACATGGAAGACGGTCATGTCGCCGAGATACGCGATATCCCAGAGTTCGCCTCTGGCGGCGTTGACCGAAGCGTTGATGGGAGGCGTCCGCCCGACCCGCATTTTTTCCGGCCGGATGGCGAAGCCGGCGGCGCTGCCTGCCGAGGGTGTTTCGGAAGCGGCGACACGCACGCTGAAGCCGCTATCGACGGCAATCTCGACGGTGCCGTTGCCCGATGAGGCAACTTTTCCGTCGAAGATGTTCACGTCGCCAATGAAATCCGCGACGAAACGGCAATTCGGCGCCTCGTAGATCTCCGCCGGCGTCGCCACCTGCACGACCTTGCCGTGGCTCATGACGGCGATACGATCGGCCATGGTCATCGCCTCTTCCTGGTCGTGGGTGACGACGACGAAGGTGAGGCCGAGGCTCTGCTGCAGGTCCATCAGTTCGAACTGGGTTTCCTCGCGCAGCTTCTTATCGAGCGCGCCGAGCGGTTCGTCGAGCAGCAGCACCTTCGGGCGCTTGGCAAGCGAACGGGCCAGCGCCACGCGCTGGCGCTGGCCGCCGGAAAGCTGGTTCGGCTTGCGGGAGGCGAACTGCTCGAGCTTGACGAGCTTCAGCATCTGCGAGACGCGCTCTGATATCTCGTCCTTCGCCATGCCGTCCTGCCTGAGGCCGAAGGCGATGTTCTTCTCGACCGTCATGTGCGGGAAAAGCGCATAGGACTGGAACATCATGTTGACCGGGCGGCGATAGGGCGGCGTGCCTGCCATGTCAGTGCCGTCGAGCACGATTTCGCCCGAGGTCGGTTGCTCGAAACCGGCAAGCATGCGCAGAAGCGTCGACTTGCCGCAGCCGGAGGCGCCGAGCAGTGCAAAGAACTCGCGGTGATAGATATCAAGCGACAGGTTATCGACGGCGGTGAAATCGCCGAAACGCTTGGTGACATTCTTGATGGAAATGAAGGGCTTGGCGGACGGATCAGTCCAAGGTGCGAAAGAGCGGCGAATATTGCCTAAAGACTTCATATTGTTCCCCGGAAATACATTCTTTGCTTTTGTTCTCGGCTTTTGTTCCCGGTTTCGCCCAGCCGGGATCGTCAAAAAAAGGCCCGGACGTTTCCGTCCGGGCCGCGATCAGATCATTGGCCGGTGACCACGGTGGTCCATAGCCGCGTCACGAGCCGCTGTGTCTTCGGATCGAGCGGCGGAACGGTGAAGAGCTTCGCCATCACCTCCGGCGTCGGGTAGATCGCCGTATCGTCGAGGACCTCCTTGTCGAGGAACTGCTGCGACGCCTTGTTGCCGTTGGCGTAGAAGACGAAGTTCGAGGCCTTCGCGATCACTTCCGGCTTCATCATGTAGTTGATGAATTCATGGGCTTCCGCCACGTGCGGCGCATCCTTCGGAATGCCGAAGACGTCAAAGAAGATCTGCGCGCCCTGCGACGGGACCGAATAATCCACCTTGACGCCGGCATTGGCTTCCTTAGCGCGGTCGCGGGCCTGGAACATGTCGCCGGAATAACCGAGTGCTATGCAGATATCGCCGTTCGCAAGGGCGCTTATATATTCCGAGGAATGGAACTTGCGCACGAAGGGACGAACCGCAACGAGGACCTCCTGGGCCTTCTTCAGATCCGCGGGATCGGTGCTATTGGGATTGCGTCCGAGATAGGCGAGCACGGAGGGCACGACATCCGTCGGGGAATCCAGCATATAGATGCCGCAATCCTTGAGTTTCGCCGCCTTCGCCGGGTCGAACAACGCATCCCAATTGGGCTTTTCGTCGGTGCCGAGGGCCGCCTTGACCTTGTCGACATTGTAGCCGATGCCCGTCGTGCCCCACATGTAGTCGACGCTGTATTCGTTGCCGGGATCGAAGGACGCGACACCCTTCATGATGACGTCCCACATGTTGACGAGGTTCGGCAGCTTCGACTTGTCGAGCTTCTGGTAGACGCCGGCGGCGATCTGGCGCTGCATGAAGGAGACCGTGGGAACGACGACGTCGTAACCCGAACCGCCGGCCAGCAGCTTGGTTTCCAGCGTCTCGTTGGAATCGAAGGTGTCGTAGACGACCTTGATGCCGGTTTCCTTGGTGAAATCCTCAAGGATGGAACTGTCGATATAGTCCGACCAGTTGTAGACGTTGACCACACGCTCCTGCGCAAGGGCCGGCGCGGCGGCAAGGAGCGCGGCAACGGCGGCGGCCGTCACGCTTGGAATGATTGACCTCATGACTTCTCCTGTTTGTTCAAAGCGCCCGCACCCCCGGACGTCTTTTCCCTCTGGTTTTGGCTGCAGACTAAGAAGGAATTTCACAGCTCACAAGCGCAAAATCCTGTGCGCTCAATGATTTCACAATCACTGGAAATCGAAGGCGCTGAGCCCCGCCACCATCTCGTCGAGCCCGAGCGGCCGCGTCACCGGCGGTTCGGCGCGGGAAAGGCAGCCGCGCCGCTCGCAAAGGCGACAGGCCGGACCGATCTCAACCGCATCGAGCGCCGTCGCCTGGCCATAAACCAGAGCCTCGCCAAGGGCGGCGTCGCAGCCGATCAGGATCGCCGTGCGCCGCAGCCTTTCGCCGAATTCGACGCTCGGCCCCTCCAGGGTGCGGGCGACCGTCAGGAAGGATGCGCCGTCAGGCATGACCACCGTTTCGGCCAGAATCTGGCCCGGCTGCAGGAAGGCAGCGTGGATGTTGAGCTTCGGACAGCCGCCGCCGAAACGGGCCTGCGGAAAGCCCTGGGCGCCCGCCCGCCGCAGCCTGTGGCCCGCGGCATCGATCTCGATCAGGAAGAAGGGGGTGGCGGCCGCGCCGGGCCGCTGCAGCATCGTCAGGCGGGCGGCGGCATGGCCGAAGGAGACGCCGAAGCGCGCCCTGAGAATATCGATATCGCAGCGCGTTGCCTTCGCCGCAGACAGAAAGGCTTCGTAGGGCATTGCGAGTGCTAAGGCCGCAATGCGGGCAAGCTCGAAACGGGCGATGCGGCGGGCCTCGGCCGAGGAGAGAGAGAGATCGTCGAGTTCGGCATCGATGGCCGGCAGCAAAGCGAGGGTGGCGGCCTCAACGGCGATCTCGTGCGCGCGGTCGGCCGGTGACAGGCGTTCCGAGATGAAAAGCCGCATCGAGTGGCGATCGAAACGGCGGCGCAGATCCGGCATGACGTGGACGGGCAGGACACGCACCGCGATGCCGCGCTCGGCGCGCAGCCAATCCTTGAGGCCGGCGGCAAGATCGAGGCCACCGGGGAGCGTCGCGGCAAAGGCTTCCGCCGCCGTCTCGATCCGCCCGAAATAGGCAGACCTGCGCTCCAGCGTCTCGCGCACCTCGTCGAGCGGCAACCGGCCGGCAGCGACAGGCGCATGGCCTTCGGCGGCCATCAGCGCCGTCAGGTCCGACAGCCTTGCCGCCTGCTCGCGATAGGCGCGGTAAAGCTTGATCATGCCGCTTGCGGCATTGGGTGCAGCCTCGGCCACCTCGACCAATTCCTGGTCGCCGGGCAATTCGCCCGAAAGCAGCGGATCGGCAAAGACTTCCTTGAGCTGGCCGAGACTGCCGCCGGTCTGCCCGCGCAACTCCTCCAGGTCGACCCTATAGACGCTTGCAAGCTTGAGAAGGAGCTGCACCGTCAGCGGCCGCTGGTTGCGCTCGATCAGGTTCAGATAGGACGGCGATATTTCAAGGGCTTCGGCCATGGCGGTCTGGGTCAGCGCCAGCGCATTGCGGATGCGCCTGACTTTCGGGCCTGCGAATATCTTCCGTTCCGCCATGGCACACCCTTTGACAAGGGAGGGGCGCTTTATTTACAATCTTTTACAAATTCACAGCGCCGCTCTGTCAATCCTCGTCATCTTAACCTCTTTCCGTCCAGGAAATCAAAGGTTTTTCTGGCTATATTGCGTTCCGTTGTCAATCTTGTCATCAGCACCCTTTTGTCGGGTTTTTAGTGAGGAGAGCAGCATGACGGATTTTTACAAGCTTGTTCCAAATTCATCGGCAGGCCGCTTCGACGGCATCGAAAGGCCCTATTCGGCCGATGACGTGCAGCGGCTCAGAGGTTCGGTGGCGCTCCGCCATACGCTAGCCGAATTGGGGGCGGACCGGTTGTGGCGGCTCCTGCACCAGGAGGATTTCGTCAATGCGCTTGGCGCGCTTTCCGGCAATCAGGCCATGCAGATGGTGCGTGCCGGGCTGAAGGCGATCTATCTCTCCGGCTGGCAGGTGGCGGCCGACGCCAACACGGCATCGGCGATGTATCCGGATCAGTCGCTCTATCCGGCCAATGCCGGGCCGGAGCTTGCCAAACGCATCAACCGCACGCTGCAGCGCGCCGATCAGATCGAGACCGCAGAAGCCCAGGGGCTTTCGGTCGAGACCTGGTTCGCGCCGATCGTTGCCGATGCGGAAGCCGGCTTCGGCGGACCACTCAACGCTTTCGAAATCATGAAGGCCTATATCGAGGCGGGTGCTGCCGGCGTTCACTTCGAGGACCAGCTCGCCTCGGAGAAGAAATGCGGCCATCTCGGCGGCAAGGTGCTGATCCCGACCGCCGCCCATATCCGCAATCTTGACGCCGCCAGGCTTGCCGCCGACGTCATGGGCGTGGCGACGCTCGTCATCGCCCGCACCGATGCGGAAGCGGCAAAGCTTTTGACGTCCGATATCGACGAGCGCGACCAGCCCTTCGTCGACTATGATGCCGGGCGCACCGTCGAAGGCTTTTATCAGGTCAGAAACGGCATCGAGCCCTGCATCGCCCGGGCTGTGGCCTATGCGCCGCATTGCGATCTCATCTGGTGCGAGACCTCGAAGCCGGACCTCGATCAGGCACGGCGATTTGCCGAAAGCCTGCACAAGGTCCATCCCGGCAAGCTGCTCGCCTATAATTGCTCGCCGTCCTTCAACTGGAAGAAGAACCTCGACGACGCGACGATCGCAAAGTTCCAGCGCGAACTCGGGGCGATGGGCTACAAGTTCCAGTTCATTACGCTCGCCGGCTTCCACCAGCTGAACTTCGGCATGTACGAGCTGGCGCGCGGCTACAGGCAGCGGCAGATGTCGGCCTATTCCGAGCTGCAGCAGGCGGAATTCGCCGCCGAGGTCAACGGTTATACCGCCACCAAACATCAGCGCGAGGTCGGCACCGGCTATTTCGACGCCGTGTCGCTCGCCATCACCGGCGGCCGGTCGTCGACCACGGCGATGCACGGCTCGACCGAACACGCGCAATTCAAACCGGCTGCGGAATAACCCAACGAGGAGGAGAAGATCATGGCATCCATTTCACGCGTCCGGGAACGGGCCGAGGAACAGGCGACCAGCATGAGCGAGGACCAGCAGACGACGATCCGCATGCTCGCCAACGACCTGCATCGGCTGAACCAATCGGTCATGAAAGCCGTCGAGGCCGGCGTCTCGGTCGAGCTGGTGCGCTCGGCCCGCCATCATGGCGGCGACGGCAACTGGGGCGATCTGCTCATTCCCGTCGTTGTCACCAACCGTCATTGAGGAGAACGCCCGCGCATCCTGGAAAGGGCGCGGGCGCTTCAAAGTACGTCAGCCGCGGCTCGGACGTTTTCCGGCGAAGAGATCGGCATAACTTCTGATCAGCTTGGTCATGCGGTCGGCGACTGTGCGGATCTCCGGGCGATGGCGATCCTCGGCGTTCATGACGATCCATTGGGCGTGGCGCAGTTCCGGTAACTCGCCGCCCTGGCGCTGCAATTCAGGGTCGAGATCGCCGACGAAACAGGGAAGCACGGCCTTGCCGGCGCCGGCGCGCACCAGATCCGGCAGCGAACGCGGCCGGTTGACGGTGGCGACGATCCCGGCTGTGGCATTGGCGTGCGGCCAGCGCAGGTAGGCCGATATCGCCTCCTCCTCGGCAACGGCAATCCAGCGTTCATCGATCTCGGCGGCGTTGCGTCTGATATAGATGGCATAGGCCACCTCGCCGAGCCGGCGGGCGGCAAGATTGGCCTCCTCCGGCTCGAAGGCGCGAATGCCGATATCGCTCTCGCGATAGGCAAGGCTCGCCCGCGCCTCACCGATGGTGAGCGAAATCGCAAAGCCATCACCCGGTATGCGGATGGCGGCGAAATTCTCCGTCAGCAGCCAGGCGACCCAGGTGCCGGCGGCGATCCTCACGGTCGTGCCTCCCTCGCCGGATTGCCGCCAGGCTTCCACCTTGCGGGCGGCGGCCTCCATCTCCTGAAGGTGATCGAGCAGCGCCTGGCCATCCTGGGTCAGGCGGTAGCCGGTCTGGCTGCGCGAAAATAAAGCGCGGCCGACCTCCTGCTCGAGATCGAGCATGCGCCGGCCGACGGTCGCAGGGCTGAGCCCGCTTGCCGTGCTTGCCCCCGTCAGGCCGCCGAGCCGGGCGACCTGCAGGAAAAGCTGATAGGAATCCCAACTCGCGTTTTTCATCGATGAAAAACATAGCGGGATTTTCCCTGTTTATGAAGAGATATTCGATGCCTAAATCAGGAGATGTCTTCTACAGAAAGGACTTCGCCATGATCGACTTGATCACCATCGCAGGCATCCAGGGATATCGGCACATCCGCAGGCCAGGCGGCGGCAGGGCGGACGAGGATCAATTCTACGCCGAGTTCGGAGACAACAGCCTCATTCGCTTCGGCGCCTGGTTGACCTCGCTCGACATCAGCCCAAAGCGCGTCGTATCAAAAGTAGGGCGGCGGCGGAAAGCTGCGGCGCAATCCGGCGGCGGCTGCCGCCACGTTTCTCAGGCGACTTTCCTTGTCCCCAGGTGAGCGGGCTCTGCGATGATGCGGAAGCGGTCGATCAGCGCCATCAGCGTATCGGCCTCGCCGGCAAGCAGGCGGCTTGCCTGGGTGGTCTCGGCCACCATCGAGGCGTTCTTCTGGGTCATCTGGTCCATGGCGTTGACGGAACCGTTGACCTCCTGCAAGGCGGCCGACTGATCGCGGCTTGCAGTGGCGATGGTCTCGACATGGCCGCTGATCGCGATGATCTCCTGGCTGATCGAGGCAAGGACGCTGCCGGTCTTCTGGACTAGTTCGGAGCCGACCGTCACTTCCCGGCTGGATGTTTCGATCAGCGACTTGATCTCGCGCGCCGCGTCGGCCGAACGCTGGGCAAGTTCGCGGACCTCCTGGGCGACGACGGCAAAACCCTTGCCTGCCTCACCGGCCCGGGCCGCCTCGATGCCGGCATTGAGCGCCAGCAGGTTGGTCTGGAAGGCGATATCGTCGATCACCTCGATGATTTGCTCGATGCGCTGGGAGGCCTCTTCGATGCGGTCCATGGCGGCGACGGCATCGCCGACGACGGCGCCGGAATTGTCGGCCGTCTTCTTGGTCGCGGCGACGACATTATTGGCTTCGCGGGCACGCTCGGCGGACGAGCGAACCGTGACGGTGATCTCCTCGACAGCCGTGGCGGTCTCCTCGAGGTTTGCCGCCTGCGCTTCGGTGCGTTTCGAAAGCTCGCCGGCGGAGGCCGAGACGGCGCCACTGTTACGCTGGATGGTCGAGGCGCTGTCGCGGATACCGGACAGTGTGTCCTGCAGCCGCAGGAGGGAGGCGTTGAAATCGACGCGCAACTGCTCCAACCGGCCGACGAAGGGCGTGCCGATCGTTTGCGAGACATCGCCCTGCGACAGGCGTCCGAGGCCGGCGGCAAGCTGGTTGACGGCAAAGTC
Source organism: Rhizobium sp. NZLR10 (assembly GCF_019685125.1). Taxonomy (NCBI): domain Bacteria; kingdom Pseudomonadati; phylum Pseudomonadota; class Alphaproteobacteria; order Hyphomicrobiales; family Rhizobiaceae; genus Rhizobium; species Rhizobium sp. NZLR10. Next base: position 69,518 of record NZ_JABDWE010000008.1, read on the forward strand.
GATCTGGCCGTCGAGCGAGCGCTTGTCGGCGTCGTTCCTGGCGCGTTCGGCATCGCTCAAGGCACGCTGTTCGGCAGCCTGCGTTTCCAGGTCGCGCCTGGCGCGGGCGCTATCGCGGAAAAGCGCCAGGGCCCGGCCGATGTCGCCGAACTCGTTCTTCTTGCCGACACAAGGGATCGCTCCATCGAGATCGCCGGAGGAGATTGCGTGAACGCTCGCGGTCAGCGCCTGCAAAGGCTTCACCGACAGGCGGATGGCATAGAAGGCGAGAACACCGACAATGAGCATGACAATGGCGCCGACGCCGAGAACCAGCATCTGCAGCTCATACATACGCTGGTAATAGACCTCCATCGGAATGCCGATGAAGAGAATGCCGACATTGGCGTTCGACGTGTTCTTGATCGGGAAATAGCCGGTCATGAATTTGCGGCCAAATAGCTCCGCCTGGCCGTAATAGGCCTCGCCCCTGGCGAGCACGGGCTGAGCGGGATGCTCGGCAACGAGCTTGGTGCCGACGGCGCGGTCGCCGTTTTCCTTCTTGACGTTGGTGGAGATGCGGACGTAGTCGCCACCCTGCTTCTGGAAGATCGTGGCAACGCCGGCGATCGACTGCGCGGTCCGGTCGACCAGCGAGTGATCGGCGAGGGCCGGAATGGCGTCTTCCGTGACTGTCGAGAGCCGGTCATCCTTCAGCTCGACCCTGGCGCCCTGATCGGCCGCGCCGTAGAGCACGGCCATGGCGCGGGTGGCATCCCTGGCATCGGCGACGGCGCCGTCCATGACATAACGGCTCAGATTGTAATAGGTCACGCCGACAATGGCGGCGGTGCTGATCGCCAGCAGAAACAGTGTGATCGCGACGATCTGGCGGACGATCGACGTAGAGAAAAGGCGCAGCATCAAAACCCCCGGCAGAAGACCGGGGCTAAAGTAGACGAAAAGCGTTAAGGAAAATTTTCTGTAAATCAGGGCCACAGCATGCCCCTATACGAAACGCGAAACGGCCCCGGAAGCCAGGGCCGTTCTCGTGATGATGAGATCAACGATCAGGCGGCGCGGTAGACCTGCGCCTCGCCCGCCTCGCCATCGATCTTGAACTGCTGGATGAGACGCCGCAGCGAACCCGCCTCGTCGGCCAGTTCACGGCTGGCAGCTGTCGTCTCTTCCACCATGGCGGCGTTCTGCTGCGTCATCTGGTCCATCTGATTGACCGTCGCGTTGACGCTCTGCAGTGCATTGGACTGGTCGTGGCTGGCGCGGGCGATCATCTCGACATGCTGGCTGATCGTGACGATCTGGGCGCTGATCTTAGCGAGCACCGTGCCGGTCTCCTGCACGAATTGCGAGCCGGAACTGACCTCGTTGGTCGACTTGTTGATCAGACCCTTGATCTCCTGCGCCGCGGCGGCGGAACGCTGGGCCAATTCGCGGACTTCCATCGCGACGACTGCAAAGCCCTTGCCGGCTTCACCGGCGCGGGCCGCCTCAATGCCGGCATTCAGCGCCAGCAGATTGGTCTGGAAGGCGATCTCGTCGATGACGCCGATGATCTGCTCGATCTGGCGCGAGGCATCCTCGATGCGGCCCATCGCATCGATCGCATTGCTGACGACGACGGCGGAATCGTCGGCGCTGCGTTTGGCCTGGCGAACGATCTGGTCGGCATCCTTGGCGCGTTCGGCAGAGGAGCGGACTGTAACGGTGATCTCGTCGACGGCGGCTGCGGTCTCTTCGAGCGAGGCAGCCTGCTGTTCGGTGCGCTTGGAGAGATCCTCGGCCGACTGGGCCATCTGGTTGCCGTTGCCCTGGATCAGTTCGACATTGTCGCGGATCTGGCTCATCGTCGCCTGCAGGCGCATCATCGAACCGTTGAAATCCTGGCGCAGCTGTTCGAGACGGCCGATGAAGGGCGTCTCGATCGTCGTCGATATATCGCCCTGCGACATGCGTTCGAGGCCGGCAGCGAGCGCGTTGACGGCGAATTCGATCTGGCGATCCATCTCGCGCTTGTCGGCGTCGTTGCGCTGGCGCTCATGTTCGGCGGCGGCGCGTTCCTCGTCGCTCTGCTCTTCGATGCGGATCTTCGAAATGGCATTTTCCTTGAAGATGCCGAGCGCGCGGGCCATGTCGCCGATTTCATCGTGACGCTGCTCGCCGGAAATGCTGGTCTCCAGCGCCCCTTCGGCGATGCGGCGCATGGCGGCGGTGATCTGGCTGATCGGGCGCTGCAGCGTCAGAACCAGGGCGATGCCGCCGAGGATCGACAGGAGGATACCGAAACCGGTAGTGATGACGGAGATGCCGTTTGCCTGGGTGCGCTCGGTACCGGCCGTCTGCTTCTGCAGCTCGGCGAAATCGGTCAGCTTCGTCCAGATCTGGTCGAGCTCCTGGCGGGCAGCGGCATAGGCGGTGACGCGCTCGCCGATCGTATCGACGATCTTCGAGCCGCCGCCGGAGATGGCGTCGAGTGCAGGCTGGATTGCGCCGGATATGCCTTCGGCAAAGCCCATGCCCTTGGCGCTGGTGATCAGCACCTGCATGTCCTTGCCGAGCGTGCCGGCCTGCTGCTGCAGACGCACGAGATTTTCCTTGCTGGAGTTGGCGAGGAAATCGGAAAGCACGATCTGCAGCGAATAGACGGAATTTTCGAGACGCCGGGTATCCTGAAGGACGGAGTTGGTCTGGCCGATGCGGCCCTCGAGCTCGGCGAAACGCTGTGTCGCTTCGCGCATCTTCTGCGTCGCGGTCAGCTGCGTATAGGTCGAGGTCTGGCGGAAGCGCGACACGAGACGGCCGAGTTCGGCGATGTTCTCGTCGGTCGGAGCGGGCATCGCAGTGATTGCCTTGATACTGTCGATGGTCGCGGCCAGGGCGTCGATGACGTTCTTCTGGTTGGTCGGAACCGAGATGGCGATCAGCCGCTGGGATTTGACGATCGCAGGCATCTGTTCGTTGATGAAGGCGATCTTGTCCTCCGGCGTCTGCGGCTTGCTGTAGCCGCTGGCGACGGTGCCGAGGAAATCGCCGCCCTTCAGCAGCCGGTCGGCGGTGCGAAGGGTGATGGTGGCGGCACCCTCGTCGTTCTGAAGCGCGGTCTGCAATTCCTCAGCCTGGTAGGAGACCGTGAAGCGGGTGCTGATCAGGCTCTTCTGCGCCGCGTCGATCTGCTCATGCAGCGCCTGCTCCTGCTCATGCAGACCCCAGAGTTTGCCGACGACGCCAGAAATGTCCTTGGTGCGGCGGGCTGCTTCGGCAAGACTGTCGCGGCCGGCGGCTTCTTCACCAACCTGATTCAGCGTCTGTTCGAGCACGCCCTGCTGGGTAGTCAGATCGGTAAGCAGCTTGTCGCGCGCCTGCTGGCTGGTGACGCGCAGGAAATCGTCCATCGAACCGTAGAGATCCTTGAAGCCGCTCAGCGACTGCAGCACGCTGTTGGATATTTCCATGCGGCCCTGCAGCAGTCCCGAAGCGTAAAGGCCCGTCAGGCCCACCGCCGAAATGGTGACGACGAAAGGCAGAACGAAGATCAGGACCTTCGTCTTGATCCTGAAGCGGGAAAGAATCTTGTCAATCAACATGGCGTTCCGGGCCTTTCATACACCACTCCTCCCGCAGGCGGCCATTTGGCGCCAGCCGGGTGCACATCGAGCTGTTCTTAATTTACATTGGGGAACCTGGAAGCCAGGCGGCAGTCATTGCCAGTTCATGTCCAAACAACTTGGAGATGCCCAAATATTCGCGGGCAATTGTGTCAGATTAGATATTAATTTTCGGATAAGCGGTTGCGGCGGATTAAGCCAAGGCGGTGAAATAGTTGCAATTTTGTAAGCCGCAATGCGGCGACGCGGTAACGCCCGTGCCGTGACATTCGTTGCAGGCCTGAAGACAGGGTCAGATGAAGTGCGAGAGCAGCAGCGCTAGGCTGGCGGCGGTGGCGCCGACTGCCAGCATCAGATAACGCAGGGTGACCATCCGGGCGTTCGGCTTTGCCTCGGCAATTGCGATGGCGCGGGCGCGTCGTGTGTTTCTGGTCATGCTGGAAACCTCACTTCTGTCTGACACAACAATCCAACAAAACGGCTTGCTGGTAAAGCTTATTTAGGAACAGCTTTGCAGACCGCCAATTGAGACAGGATGGCGCACCTCTATTAAGAAGTTTTGAATCGGTATTTCCTTAAAGCGCGTCGCGTCAAATTTGATTCATGCGACGCGCTTTAGTCCTTTGTTTTATGCATGTCGTTGTCCCGGAACCGCTACAGACTTCCGGGCGACATGCATTCGGTTTACGCGCATTCGCCGGCGGCAAATCCGGAGGCCCAGGCCCATTGGAAATTATAGCCGCCGAGCCAGCCGGTGACGTCGACGCATTCGCCGATGAAATAGAGCCCAGGCACGGTTTTTGCTTCCATGCTGCGTGAATCAAGCGTTGCCGTATCGATACCGCCAAGCGTCACTTCGGCGGTGCGGTAACCTTCCGAGCCGGACGGCTTGACCGCAAAGCTCTGGGCGCTCGCGGCAAGGCGCAGCAGCGCCTTATCAGGCAGGTCCGCCATATTGCCCGCGATTTTCTCGCGCTCGACGAGAAATTGGGCCAGCCGTTTCGGCAGGATGTCGCCAAGCGCCGTCTGCGGGGACTGGCGGCCATTGCGCTGCTTTGCCGTCTTCAGATGTGCTGCAATGTCGATATCCGGCTCGATCGAAACGACGATTTCGTCGCCTTCGCGCCAGTAGGAGGAAATCTGCAGGATGGCGGGTCCGCTGAGGCCCCGATGGGTGAACAGCAGCGCTTCGCGGAAGGCGGTCCTGTCATGGCGGATTTCGGCCGGGGCGGAAATGCCGGCGAGCGGGGCGATGGCCTCGAGCAAGCCGGGATCGAGCGTCAGCGGCACGAGGCCGGGGCGGGTTTCAAGCACCGGAAGACCGAACTGTTCGGCGAGGCGATAGGCAAAGCCGGTGGCGCCCATCTTCGGGATCGACTTGCCGCCAGTCGCGACGATCAGCGACGATGCTTCAAAACTATCGTCACCGGTCTTGACGCGAAAACCCGCCTCCACCTTTTCGACGGCTGATATCTCGGTGCCGAGATCCAGCTGCACGCCGGTGCTGCGCATCTCAGCGAGCAGCATGCGGATGACGTCTTTGGCGCTATCGTCGCAGAAGAGCTGGCCCAGGGTCTTTTCGTGCCAGGCAATGCCGTGCCGGTCGACCATGGCGATGAAATCGGCGGGCGTGAATCGAGCGAGCGCCGACTTGCAGAAATGTGGGTTGGCGGAGAGGAAATTCTTCGGTCCGGCGTGGATATTGGTGAAATTGCAGCGGCCGCCGCCCGATATGCGGATCTTCTCGCCGGGCGCCCTTGCATGGTCGAGGATCGCGACCGAGCGGCCGCGTTTTCCGGCCCGGATAGCCGCCATCATGCCCGCCGCCCCGGCGCCGATGACGATGACGTCGCTTTTGCGCTGCAAATCCGTTTCCTCGATCAAGACAGCGTCTTCTTTTCCATCAAAGGGCGAAAGTCAACGTTCTCAACCTCTCGCCAATTGGCAAAGTCCGGTTATGATGGCGCCACGATCAACCAGACCGGTGTGTCATGTCCCCAAAAAAGACGACGCTGAAGCCTGCCAGAAACGTACCCGCCTCGAAGAAAACTCCTCCGGACCCCGGATCCCTGCGCGGCGTTGCGAACTGGAAGGAAGCAGCGCGGTGGCTGAGGGACAGGGGCATCGAAGACATCGAATGCATCACGCCGGACCTTGCCGGCGTTCCGCGCGGCAAGATGATGCCGAGCTCGAAATTCACCTCGAACACCTCGCTGGCGCTGCCTTCGGCGATCTACCGGCATACGATTTCGGGCGAGTACCCGGAGGAGACGGAGAGCTTCCGCTACGAGCCGCGCGACAGCGACCTGAAGCTGATGCCCGACCTTTCGACGCTTTCGGTCGTGCCCTGGGAGACCGACCCGACGGCGCAGGTGATCTGCGACATCGTCGATTCCGACGGCGGCGAAGTGCCCTATACGCCGCGCAACGTGCTGAAACGGATCCTGAGCCTCTATCACGACCGCGGCTGGAAGCCGATCGTGGCGCCCGAGATCGAATTCTACCTGGTCGCCAAGAATGTCGACCCCGACTATCCGCTGCACCCGCCGAAGGGCAGGTCCGGCCGCTCGATCCTCGGCGGCCAGGGCTATTCGATCGCCGGGATCAACGAATTCGACGAGTTGATCGACGACATCTACCATTTCTCGGAGAAGCAGGGGCTCGAGATCGATACGCTGATCCACGAAGAGGGACCGGCGCAGCTCGAGATCAACCTGCGCCACGGCAATCCGATCGAACTTGCCGACCAGGTGTTCCTGTTTAAGCGCACGATCCGTGAGGCGGCGCTGAAGCACGACATCTATGCGACCTTCATGGCCAAGCCGATGCAGGCCCAGCCGGGTTCGGCGATGCATATCCATCAATCGGTGGTCAATATCGAGACGGGTAAAAACGTATTCTCCAATGCGGACGGATCGGCTTCGAAGGAATTCTTCCATTTCATCGGCGGCATGCAGAAATTCGTGCCGAGCACGATGGCGATGCTTGCGCCCTACGTGAATTCCTATCGGCGCCTGCAGCCTGATATGTCCTGCCCGGTCAACAATGCCTGGGGTTACGACAACCGGACGACGGCCTTCCGCGTTCCGGTTTCCGATCCGCAGGCGCGGCGCGTCGAAAACCGGCTCCCGAGCTCGGACGCCAATCCCTATCTGGCGCTTGCCGCCTCGCTCGCCGCCGGCCTGCTCGGCATCATGAAGCAGATTGAGCCGACGGCGCCGACGGAGGATTCGGCCAATGAAGGCTCGATCGACCTGCCGCGTGGCCTGCTGGAAGCCGTGGCGCTGCTCGAGGACGAGCCCGCCTTCGAGGAGATTTTCGGCAAGCAGTTCATCGGCCTCTATACCGGCGTCAAGCGCGGCGAGTTCGAGACCTTCATGCAGGTGATCAGCCCCTGGGAGCGGGAATTCCTTCTGCTCAACGTGTGAGGGACCGTCATGGCATCGCAGGAGATGTGGCAGAGCCCGATCTCGCCGGGACTATCCTGGTATCAGGCAACCATCGGGGAGCGGCCCACTTATGCCGCCCTCGACGGCTCAAGAACAGTAGACGTCGCCATCATCGGCGGCGGCTATACCGGCCTGCAGGCCGCCTATAATCTTGCCAAGGCAGGCGTCTCGGTGGTGCTGATCGAAGCCTGCCGCTTCGGTGACGGGGCGTCCGGGCGCAATGGCGGCCAACTTGGCACCGGCCAGCGATGGTGGCCGGAAGAACTCGAGGAGAAGATCGGCTACGAACGCTCGAAGGCGCTGTTTAATCTTGCCGAGGCGGCCAAGCGCCATCTCATCGATTTCGCCCGCGAGCACCAGATCGAGATCGACTATGTGCCCGGCCAGCTCAACGTCGCGCACAAGGCGAGCTACAAACGCGCCTATTACGAAAATGCCCAGATCGCCGCGCTGCGTTACGACTATCCGCACATCAGTTTCATGGATGAGAAGGAAACGCAGGAGCGGCTCGGTTCGAAGCGGTTTCATTGCGGCGTGCGCGATGTCGGCACCGGCCACATCCATCCGCTGAAGCTGCTGGTGGGGCTGGCCCGGGTCGCCGCCAATGCCGGTGCTGCGATCTTCGAGATGACCGCGGCAAAGGCGATCCGCCAGGGTGGCGGCAAGGTGACGATCGAAACCGAAAGGGGAACGATCACCGCCGATCGGGCGCTGATTGCCTGCGATGGCCATATCGACGGCCTCGAACCGGTGACCGCAAGACATGTTATGCCAATCCGCTCTTTCATCGGCGCCACAGCCCCGCTCGACGGGCATCCCGATGTCCTGCCGGGCGGCGAGGCCGTGGCCGATTCGCGCTTCGTCGTGCGCTACTTCCGCAAATTCGGCGACGGCCGGCTGCTGTTTGGCGGACGCGAAGCCTATACGTCGGACAATCCGAAGGACATTTCCGAGCACATCCGCCGACAGATCGCCGAGATCTATCCCGCCCTGAAGGATATCGAGATCACCCATGCCTGGGGCGGCAGCGTCGGCATCACCATGCCGCGCCAGCCATTCGTGCGCGAGGTCATGCCCGGCGTCATCTCGATCGGCGGTTATTCCGGCCATGGCGTCATGCTGTCAAACTACTGTGGCAAGCTCTACGCGGAAACGGTGCTTGGAAAATCCGGTGATCTCGACCTCTTCACATCGCTCGATATTCCTGCCTTTCCCGGCGGCGCCGGCATGCGGGCGCCGTTGCTTTTCCTCGCCTTGTCGTGGTTTGCGCTTCGCGACAAATTTTAGTCCGATTGCGGATTTCCTCTTCCGGAAATTCGCTCTAAAACCGGCGCCTGAGAGATTCATTGCACCGCACACTGGCTTTTTTAAATCGATTAGATTAAAAGAGCCGCCAACCAGCCTGATTGAGAGACAAGCTCATGAGCAGCCAGATCATTCCCGTTGAGCCTTTTGATTATGTCGTCTTCGGCGGCAGCGGCGACCTTGCCGAACGCAAGCTTCTGCCCGCGCTGTATCATCGCCAAATCGAAGGCCAGTTTACGGAACCGACCCGCGTGATCGGCGCCTCGCGCAGCCCGTTGACGCACGAGGAATACCGCAAATTCGCCAAAGACGCGCTGAACGAGCACCTGAAGAAGGGTGAATACGACGAAGCGGAGGTGGAGAAATTCTGTGCCCGCCTCTACTACGTCTCGGTCGACGCCCGCACGGATACCGGCTGGGATCAGCTGAAGAAGCTGCTCGACGAGGGCAAGGATCGAGTGCGCGCCTTTTACCTCGCGGTCGCGCCCGGTATCTTCGGCGACATTTCGCAGAAGATCCACGACCACAAACTGATCACCAAGTCGACCCGCATCGTCGTCGAGAAGCCGATCGGCCGCGATCTCGCCTCGGCGCTGCAGCTCAACGACACGATCGGCCGTGCCTTCAAGGAAGAACAGATCTTCCGCATCGATCACTATCTCGGCAAGGAGACGGTGCAGAACCTGATGGCGCTGCGCTTCGCCAACGCACTCTACGAGCCGCTGTGGAATGCCAACTACATCGATCACATCCAGATCACCGTGGCTGAAGCAGTCGGCCTTGAGGGCCGCGCCGGCTATTACGATACGGCAGGCGCATTGCGCGACATGGTGCAGAACCACATCCTGCAGCTGCTCTGCCTGACGGCGATGGAAGTGCCATCGTCGATGGATTCGGAAGCCGTTCGCGACGAAAAGCTGAAGGTGCTGCGCGCGCTGAAGCCGCTCAATGCCTCCAATGTCGAGCAGGCGACGGTCCGCGGCCAGTATCGCGCCGGCGCATCGGGCAGCGGCCCGGTCAAGGGCTATCTCGAAGAGCTCGAAGGCGGCGTCTCGAACACCGAGACCTTCGTCGCCATCAAGGCGGAGATCAACAATTGGCGCTGGGCGGGCGTTCCCTTCTACATCAGAACCGGCAAGCGCCTGACCGGACGCATGTCCGAGATCGTCATCACCTTCAAGCCGATCCCGCATGCGATCTTCGACCAGGCGGCCGGACGCATCGTTGCCAACCAGCTGATTATCCGGCTGCAGCCGGATGAAGGCGTCAAGCAGTCGCTGATGATCAAGGATCCGGGCCCGGGCGGCATGCGCCTGCGCAACGTCTCGCTCGACATGAGCTTCGCCCAGGCGTTCAACGTGCGCAATCCCGACGCATACGAGCGTCTGCTGATGGATGTGATCCGCTCCAACCAGACATTGTTCATGCGCCGCGACGAAGTCGAAGCCGCATGGAAATGGGTGGATCCGATCCTCAAGGGTTGGGAAACCACCGGCCAGCAGGTGCAGGGCTATACGGCCGGCACCTGGGGTCCGAGCCAGGCCATCGCGCTGATCGAGCGCGACGGCCGCACCTGGCATGACGATATCTAGGACGAAACCGATGGCATCGACCCTGCATTCCTTCGCCAGCCCCGCAGCTCTCGCCGGCAGTCTCGCCGACAAGGTCGCCGATACGCTTTCGGCGGCGATCGCCGCCCGCGCAACGGCGTCCATCGCCGTTTCCGGCGGCTCGACCCCGAAGCTGTTCTTCCAGGCACTGTCGACGCGCGATATCGCCTGGGACAAGGTGACGATCACACTTGTCGACGAGCGTTTCGTGCCGGCCGACAATGCGCGCTCGAACCATCTGCTGGTCGATGCCAATCTCCTACAGAACAAAGCCAAGGCGGCGCGTTTCCTGCCTCTCTATCAGGACACGGCCTCCGCGGAGGAGGCCGCAAGGCTTGCGACCGAGAAGACCAGGGCAATCAGTTCCCCCTTCGACATCGTCATCCTCGGCATGGGTGGCGACGGCCACACCGCCTCGTTTTTTCCCGGCGGCAGCAATCTTGCCAAGGCGCTCGATGCATCGACGCCGCGCGGCATCATCACCATGGAAGCGGAAGGGGCCGGCGAGCCGCGCCTGACCTTCACCTTCTCCAGTCTTGAGGATGCCGCACTCCTGGTTCTCCATATTGAGGGCGAAGGCAAAAAAGACGTTCTCGCCAAAGCAGAGGGCAAAGGTGAAGAGGCAGACATGCCGATCCGCGCCGTTCTGCGCCGGGCCACTTCCCCGGTCGAGATCTACTGGGCTCCCTGATCGGCCGTCGATCCGGATCGAGATTCAGGCCAGAGCCGCCGAACAAGATAAGACAACGAACAAGGCAGGGATCTTCCATGTCCGCTCATGCACGCATTTCTGCGATCACCGATCGCATTGTCGAACGCTCGAAACCAACCCGCGAGCGCTACCTGGAACGCCTGCGCGCCGCCGCCTCCAAGGGTGTCGCGCGTTCGGTGCTGGGCTGCGCCAACCTTGCCCATGGCTTTGCGGTCTGTTCCCCCGCCGACAAGGATGCGCTCGCCGGCGACCGCATCCCCAATCTCGGCATCATCACCGCCTATAACGACATGCTCTCGGCTCACCAGCCGTTCGAGACCTATCCGGCGATCATCCGCGAGGCGGCCGCCCAGGCCGGCGGCGTGGCGCAGGTGGCAGGCGGCGTGCCGGCGATGTGCGACGGTGTCACCCAGGGACAGCCGGGCATGGAGCTTTCGCTGTTCTCGCGCGATCTGATCGCCATGTCGGCGGGCATCGGCCTGTCGCACAACATGTTCGACGCCGCCCTCTTCCTCGGCGTCTGCGACAAGATCGTGCCGGGCCTCGTGATTGCGGCCCTGTCCTTCGGACACCTGCCGTCGATCTTCGTTCCCGCCGGTCCGATGACGACAGGCCTGCCGAACGACGAGAAGTCGCGCGTGCGCCAGCTCTTCGCCGAGGGCAAGGTCGGTCGCGCCGAGCTGCTGGAAGCCGAATCGAAGTCCTATCACGGCCCCGGCACCTGCACCTTCTATGGCACCGCCAATTCCAATCAGATGCTGATGGAGATCATGGGCTTCCACATGCCCGGCTCCTCCTTCATCAATCCGGGCACGCCGCTGCGCGAAGCGCTGACGCGCGAGGCGGCCAAGCGGGCGCTGGCGATCACCGCGCTCGGCAACGAATTCACGCCGGCGGGCGAGATGATCGATGAGCGCTCGGTCGTCAACGGCGTCGTCGGCCTGCATGCCACCGGCGGCTCTACCAATCACACGCTGCACCTCGTCGCCATGGCGCGGGCGGCCGGCATCCAGCTGACCTGGCAGGATATTGCCGAGCTTTCGGAAATCGTCCCGCTGCTGGCCCGCGTCTACCCGAACGGACTTGCTGACGTGAACCATTTCCAGGCGGCCGGCGGCATGGGCTTCCTCATCAAGCAACTCCTGAAGCACGGACTGGTGCATGACGACGTGCGCACCGTCTTCGGCCAGGGTCTCCAAGCCTATACGGTCGACGCCCGGCTCGGTGAAAACGGCGCCGTCCGGCGCGAACCGTCGCCTGAGAAGAGCGTCGATCCCAAGGTTCTCTCCAGCATCGAAACGCCGTTCCAGGCGAATGGCGGGCTGAAGATGCTGCGCGGCAATCTCGGCAAGGCGGTGATCAAGATCTCCGCCGTCAAACCGGAACGCCACATCATCGAGGCGCCGGCGATCATCTTCCACAGCCAGCAGGAGCTGCAGGACGCTTTCAAGGAAGGCAAGCTCAACCGCGATTTCATCGCCGTCGTGCGCTTCCAGGGGCCGAAGGCGAACGGCATGCCGGAACTGCATAAGCTGACGCCGCCGCTCGGCGTGCTGCAGGACCGCGGCTTCCGCGTGGCGCTGTTGACCGACGGGCGCATGTCCGGCGCCTCAGGCAAGGTGCCGGCCGCGATCCACGTGACGCCCGAGGCGGTCGACGGCGGCCCGATCGCCCGCATCCGCGACGGCGACATCATCCGCCTGGACGCGATCAAGGGCACGCTCGAGCTGCTCGTCGATGCAGCCGATATGGCCGAGCGCGAGCCGGTGACCGTCGATCTCTCCGACAATGAATTCGGCATGGGCCGCGAACTCTTCGCGCCGTTCCGTCGCGCCGTCGGACCTTCGGATCAGGGCGCCAGCGTGCTCTTCCACCACTAGCTACAGCTATTTGGCGGGATACCTAGTCGTGATGCCGCAACGCCTCCACCAGCAAGGTAAATGCTGGAGAGGAATGCCGGCGTGAAGGATAGTACAAGTGATACCCGGGAAACGGCGGCGACCAGTCGTCCAGCACCTGCACGAGCCGGCCATTCTCAAGGTCCTCTCGGACGACATCCTCGTGGACGTAGGTGAGGCCATATCCGTCAAGAGCGGCTTTCACGATCTGTGGAACGCCATTGAAGGCGACCTGTCCATCCACCCGGACCCGCACCTCATGGCCGTCGCGTTCGAACTCCCACGGGTAGAATCCGCCGTAACTCGGCAGGCGTATGTTGATGCAGCGGTGTGCCGTCAAGTCCTGCGGCGAACTCGGCGGCGGCTGATCTTTGAAGCAGGAGGGCGCAGCCACCACGATCATGCGTGCCAGCGGGCCGATGCGGACGGCGATCATGTCCTTCTCAACCTGGTCGCCGAGCCGGACACCGGCGTCGAACCGCTCGGCGACGATGTCCGTCAGCGCCGACTCTGCGACCAGTTCGACCTTGATGTCGGGATAGTGACGAAGAAACGCCGAAAGCTTCGGCCATAGGATGGTGTCGATCGCGTGCTGACCCGCGGTGATTCGGAAACTCCCCGCCGGCTTGTCCCGAAACTCACTGAGCGCAGCCAATCGGGCTTCGATCGTACCTAACGCCGGGGCCAGGGTCGACAGCAGCTGTTCGCCCGCATCGGTTGGTGCAAGACTTCTTGTCGTGCGGGTCAATAGCCTGACCCCCAACCGCTCCTCAAGGCGCTTGATGATGAGGCTGAGCGAAGACTGAGACGTCCCGAGCCGGGCCGCCGCTCTGGTGAAGCTCTTCTCTTCGGCAACAGCGAGGAAGGCCATCAGGTCGCCCAGTTCTTCGCGACGCATTTATTGATCTCCGAGATAAGTTCAATCTTATTTTAGCGTCTAATCGAAAGAAATGGCAGATACTATAATGCCTTTCGATGGCCGCATGGATGCAGCCGCATAGGCAGAGGCGGACCGATGGCTTGGTCAGAACCCGAACTTGCGCAGATCGCGGACAGCGACGACCTGCACATCTCTCCCTTCCGCGAGGATGGCGCTACCTATGGCACTCCAACCTGGATCTGGTCCGTCGTAGTAGAAGGAGAGCTCTACGTGCGCGCCTATCATGGCCAGCGGTCGCGATGGCATCAGGCCGCGGTCAAGCGGAGGGCCGGACGTATCATTGCCGCCGGAATGACCAGAAACGTGGCATTCGCGCCCGTCGAGGGTGCGATCAACGCGGCGATCGATGATGCGTACCGGAGCAAATACGCGACGAGCTCGTATCTCGGCGCCATGATTGGCGAACGTGCCAGATCAGCCACTATCCGGATCACGCCGCTCGAACAGTAGGGCTGATCTCGCCGGCGATTTTCGACAGCGACGGTCGTCAATCAGTGAAAGAGAGACGCAAGTCCTGGCCATGAACCCATCTTAAAACATCGATCGGAAGAACAATGTCACCCTCAACGCCTATTCGCAGCGCACTGACCGACGACGACGTCCGCGCCGTTTCACCAGCCTTGGCGAACTATACCCGGAATGCCATCGTCGGCGACCTCTGGAAACGCCCGGACCTGTCTTCGAGAGACCGCAGCCTAGTAACGGTCTCGGCATTGATTGCGCGCGCCCAGACGATCGGCATGACCCATTACTTCAACCTGGCTTTGGACAACGGCATCACACCGACCGAGATCTCAGAGATCATAACGCATCTCGCGTTCTACAGTGGATGGTCGAACGCATTCTTCGCCGTGGAAATCATGAAGGGCATCTTCGCCGAGCGCGGCATCGGAGAAGGCCAGTTGCCACGGGAGCCTGTTGCCCTCCTTCCCCTCGACCAAGCGTCGGAAGCCAAACGCGCCGAGGCCGTCCAAACCAATTTCGGCGACGTATCCCAAGGCGTGGTGGACTTCACCGGCGAACTTCTGTTCAGGGATCTCTGGCTTCGCCCTGGGCTCGCACCGCGCGACCGAAGCCTCGTCACAGTAAGCGCGCTGGTAGCATCCGGTCAGGTGGCGCAAATCACCTACCATCTCAATCGCGCGATGGATAACGGGCTGACCAGGGCGCAGGCATCGGAAACCTTGACGCATCTTGCCTTTTATACCGGCTGGCCCTGCGTTTTCTCGGCGATGCCCGTCGTCAAAGACGTGTTTGCAAGTCGGGACAAGTAGACCGAGAGGAGGCCCAGCATGAAGTCCCGCCGCGGACCGACTTGCATCCGCACTCCATTGAACTTGAATCATGCAGCTGGAGGATATTTTTATGCAGAAACGTAAGCTAGGCCAAGGGCTGGAAGTCTCGGCGCTGTCGCTCGGCGCAATGGGATACGGCAAAGCCCGGGAACTGCCGGACAGGGCGGAAATGATCGCTCTGATCAGGGCCGCCGTCGAACGCGGCATGGACTTCTTCGACACGGCGGAGGTCTATGGCCCATTCACCAACGAGGAGATGGTCGGCGAGGCGCTCCAGCCCGTTCGCGGCAAAGTCAAGATCGCGACCAAGTTCGGCTGGGATGTCGATCCCGATACCGGCGTTCATCACGGTGGTGTCAATAGCAAGCCCGACCATATTCGCCGGGCTGTGGAAGGCAGCCTCAAGCGCCTGCGCACTGACCACATCGATCTTCTCTACCAGCACCGCGTCGATCCGGAGGTGCCGATGGAGGACGTGGCAGGCGTGGTGAAGGATTTGATCCGAGAGGGCAAGGTCCACTGGTTCGGCCTGTCGGAAGCCGGGCCGTCGTCGATCCGTCGTGCCCATGCGGTCCAGCCGGTGGCGGCGCTGCAAAGCGAATATTCACTCTGGACCCGCGAACCAGAGGCGGAAATCCTGCCGGCGCTCGAAGAACTCGGCATCGGCCTCGTGCCATTCAGCCCGCTCGGCAAGGGCTTCCTTACCGGCAAGATCGCCGCTGACACCGCGCTAGACACATCGGACATGCGCAACTCTATTCCGCGCTTCTCGACGGAGGCCCGCAAAGCCAACCAGCGGCTGGTCGATCTCATCAAGGCCATCGGCGACAGACACGGCGCAACTCCGGCGCAGGTGGCGCTGGCCTGGCTGCTTGCACAGAAGCCCTGGATCGTCCCGCTCTTCGGCACTCGAAAGCTGGAGCGTTTCGAGGAAAATGTCGGCGCACTCGAGGTGCAACTGACGGCCGAGGACCTCGGCGAGATCCGGTCCGCAGACATTCATATCGAGGGAGCACGTTATCCCGAGGAACATCTCAGCCGGGTCGGCCTCTGATCCACGTGCCACGCTTGTCGGTTTCTGTTATAGGCTTTGCAGGTTTGCTACATATATCGCAAATAGGCCGACGAAGAGAAAGTGACATGGAACACGCTGACACGGCGCTTACTCCGCATCATCTGCAACTCGCGAGGATGTTTGCGGAGCGCTCTGGAACGACCCGCGAGCCATCCACCTGTGCGGTCAGGGATATTCTTGATCGCGTGGGAGACAAATGGACGATGCTGGTCCTGATTGCACTGGCCGAACATGCCCGCCGGTTCAGCGAGGTGAACCGCGCGGTTCCCGATATCTCGAAGCGGATGTTGTCGCAGACCCTGCGGACGCTCGAGCGGGATGGCCTGGTTCTGCGCACAGTCTTCCCAACCAATCCGCCGAGCGTTGAATATGAACTCACGGAACTCGGCCGCACCATCTTCGAACCGCTCACGATGCTGGTGCGCTGGGTGGAGCAGAGCAAGGAAGTGATCGGTATGGCGCGAGATCGATACGACACGTCGCCCTAATAGCGATTGTGTGGCAAGAGCTTCAATTGCTAGCATGAACGCAGGATAGTCGTGCCAGCCAAAGATCGTGAAGCGAGGCGCAGAGCGCCTCGCGACGTTACAGTCAAGCGACCGTGATGATAAGACGTCCCGTGACGTGGCCCTGAGCGCTTTGTTCATGCGCCATGGCAAGCTGATCGAGCGGAAAAGTTCGCTCAACAGGCAGGGTAAAGGATCCTGCAAAGTGCAATACCGCGGCCTGTTCCAGCGCAGGCACCGCGTCCCTCGGATCGAACGAGTTTCTCACGCCATGTTCCGCGGCCGTGAAATCGGCGATCGATATGACCTTGGAAGGATCACCGGTGATCGCCACCAGGTCCGGGATGGCACCGGAGGCCACGATGTCGAGCGCACCCTGCACGCCATCAGGTGCAAGCGCCGCCACCCGCTCGTGCAGGCCGGGGCCATAGGTCGTCGGCACGGCGCCCAACGATTGCAGATATGCATGCTTCGGCTCGCTCGCCGTGCCGATCGTGCGGATGCCGGCGCTGGTGGCCAACTGGATCGCGGCAGATCCTACCCCGCCCGCGGCGCCGCTGACCAGCAGCGTCTCACCGGGCTTCACGCCGACCTCGTCGATGATCCGCGACGCCGTCTCGACCGCAATCGGGAACCCCGCCGCCTCCTCGAACGAGAGGTCATCCGGCTTGTGCGCCCATTGGTGCAGGATCGCGAACTCGGCCATCGTGTCATGGCCCTTACCGAACACGGCATCGCCGACCGACACGCCGGTTACGCCTTCACCGATGGCATCGACCACGCCTGACGCTTCCAAACCAGTCCCGGCAGGCAGCGTGAGCGGCATGTGCTCGCGCATATAGCCTGCCCGGAGCTTCCAATCGATTGGATTGACGCCGGCCGCCTTGACCGCGATGCGTACTTGACCCGCCTGCGGTTCGGGAATTTCGACCTCATCGACCGTCAAAACGTCCGGACCACCATACTCATGAAAACGTACAGCCCTCATCCGAGTGCTCCTTGTCATATTGTTAAAAGGGTTGGGAGGAAGATATCGACAGCCAAAGGGATCAGCACGATGACCGACCGTCTTGTCCATTTTGTCGAGGCACCCTGTCGGCAGATATGAGCTGCGCCGGCATAGCTCGCGAGCCGGTTCATTCGGACCATGAAAACCTCACATTGCTTGACGTCGCCATGACCATTCTTCTCGGCTGGCTGCCGTTCGAGGTAGTTAGACGAGGCCACGGAAGCTGTGAAGGAGGCAGTATTTCCCAACCAGGTGACCGCGCAGTAACCGCTTCGCGCTGCGTGGGCACGAACTGGGCGTCAAAACAGCGTCGTTGTTCCAGCTTCGGAGAGGCCGTTGCGGCGACAGCCGCGTCATGATTGAGAAGAGGGCGTCAGGGCGAGTTGCCACGAACAAAGACCGAGAAATTAGAGCGCATGCGACGGCTCGTTCTTTCGCACTCGGCAGTTCACGGCGAAGCAAAAGCCAATGTGATCAAGGCCGACAATATCAGGGTTCGAAGCGCTTCGGCAATTCCGCAGCAAGTGCGTCTATCGCCAGTCGCGACCGCAGCGGCAGATACTGGGTGCTTGGCCAGACCGCATAGCACTCCATCGCAGCGCTTGGGCGGTCTCCCCACAATTCGACAAGTTCCCCTGTGCGCATGCGGTCCCGGACCAGCCAATGAGGAAGCCAAGCAAGCCCCATGCCATCGAACGCGGCATCGGCGATGACTTCAAGGTCGTCCAAGCGCAGCCGGGATGTGACGGAGATATCGATGAGAGCCCCGGTCGCGTCAGGCAGCTGCCATGCGAGGCCATGATCACCCCGCCAGTAAACAAGCAGGTCATGCTCCGAGAGGTCCGCGATGGAGCGAGGTTCCCCGCGTGCGGCAAGATAGGCCGGTGAGGCACATAGCACCTTGCGCTGGCTGACCAGCCGCCGGGCGTGTAGTGAGGTTCCGTTGCCAAGATTGCCGTTGCGGACGGCAAGATCGAAGCCGTCGGCGATCAGATCGATCTGGCGGTCGTTGAAGCTGAGTTCAAGTTCAAGCTTCGGGTGCTGGCGAGCATAGCCGCGTAAAATCGGCGCCGCGCAGTAGCGGCCGAACAGAACCGGAAGCGAGACGCGGAGCCTGCCGGCGACCTCGCGCCGGCCAGATTCCAGGAGAGACTCACCGGCGCGCAGTTCGTCGATGGCACGAATGCAACGCTCGTAATATTGCTGACCATCCTCCGTCAGGCTTTGTGTGCGGGTCGTCCTGTGAAACAGCCGGACGCAAAGGCGCTCCTCCAGACGCGCAATCGCCTTGCCGACCGCGGAGCGCGTCAGCTTCAGCCGATCGGCCGCTTTTGCAAAGCCGCCCGCTTCGACCGCCTCAACGAAGATCTGCACGCCATCGAATCGGTCACGCATGCCGGGCAGGGCCTCCAGAATAGCAAATCCATTGATTGTAGAATCACAGGAACCAAAGAAGAGAAAAATGATTTCTAATGGTCTTGACCATTCTACGATACAACCGCCGCGAAGCAAACGATATTTTCGAGACGGTCCCGATCCAGGTGGTCACTGCTGACATTGGATCAGCATCATCCTCCCGTCGTGCGTGAATCTCGGTCAAATGGAAGGGCGTGAGAATGCTAATATCGATCGTATATGACAGCGGTTATGGCCATACCGCGCGTGTAGCGGAAGCCGTCGCTGAAGGCGTTTGGGAAATCCAGGGGGCGGAAGTGAACATCGTCGCCGTCGCCGAAGGTCCGGTAGATTGGACGGCGCTGGAAAAGAGCGACGCGATCATCTTCGGGTCGCCGACCTACAGCGGCATGATCAGCGCAAGGTTCAAGCAGTTCTGCGAGGATTCCACGAAAACGGCGTGGTTTGAACAGAAGTGGCGCAACAAGATCGCTGCCGGCTTCACCAATTCGGGCGCGCAGCACGGTGACAAGCTCAACTCACTCGTCTCAATGGCGCTGTTTGCGGCCCAGCACGGGATGATCTGGGTTGGTCTCGACATTATGCCTGGTAACGCCAGCAGCACCGGCAGCGTGGACGATCTCAACCGTCATGGAAGCTGGCTCGGCGTCATGACCCAGTCGAACAACGATCAGGCAGCCGAGGTCACGCCTATCCAGAGCGACCTCAAGACGGCCACTTACCTGGGCCGTCGCGTGGCGGAGACCACAGGCCGGTTTCAGCTCGCATAAACTCAGCCCTACAATCCCCACCAAGGAGTATGATCATGAAACTGCTTTGCCTCGACGTCCCGCAGCCCGGCGCCACGATCGAACAGTACCAGCCGCATATGCAGGATGAAGCCCGCCACGCCTGGCAGATGTACAAGGGCGGCATCATCCGGGACATCTATTTCCGACAGGATCGCCCTGGCGTCGCCATCATTGCCGAGGCCGAGTCTATCGAGGCGGCCAAGCAGGCGCTCGCCGAATTTCCCCTCGCCAAGGCCGGGCTCATTGACTGGGACGTTATCCCGCTCGGTCCCTTCCTGAATTGGGAAACGCTGTTCGCCCCTGGAAACGCTTGAGGCTAAAACGCCTGAGGCTGGGGTTCGCCAAACCGGCTCCCGGCTGCGCTTGAGAGGCGCGGTCGGGTCCAGCAGGCCAAATCAAAGGCGCCAGGCGCGAGAATAAGGGTACCAACCATGACAGTAATGGGCTTCGCTGCTCGATCGGCCACCGGCCCGCTCGAACAGTTCGCGTTCGAACGGCGCGCACCGCGTCCGGACGACGTCGTCATCGACATCCTCTTCTGCGGTGTCTGCCATACGGACCTGCACCTTGCCCGCAACCATGGCGGCTTCACGACCTATCCGATCGTCCCGGGTCACGAGATCATCGGCCGCGTGCGCGAGGTCGGGACCGGCGTTTCCGGCTTCAAGGCTGGCGACCTGGTCGGCGTCGGCTGCATGGTCGACTCCTGCCAGCACTGCAAGCCGTGCCTGAAGGGCTGGGAACAGGATTGCGTCGAAGGCTCGACCTACACCTACAATAGCGCCGACCGGCAGGACGGCAGCGTCACCTATGGCGGCTATTCCAATTCCGTCGTCGTGCGCGACAAGTTCGTCCTATCGATGCCCGACGGGCTCGATCCGGCCGGCGCGGCGCCGCTCTTGTGCGCGGGCATTACCACCTGGTCGCCGCTGCACCGCTGGAATGTCGGCAAGGATAGCAAGGTCGCCGTGATCGGCCTTGGCGGCCTCGGCCACATGGCGCTGAAGCTCGCCAAGGCGCTCGGCGCCGACGTCACGCTGTTCACGCGGTCGGCCGGCAAGGAGGAGGATGCTTTCCGCCTCGGCGCCGATCATGTTGTGCTGTCGGGCGATCCGAAGCAGATGAAGGCTGTCGCCGGGCGCTTCGACGTCATCATCGACACAGTCCCCTACGATCATGACGTCAACCCCTACATGCCGACGCTGGCGCTGGAGGGCGTTCTGGTGCTCATCGGCTACATGGGGCCGCTCGGCACACCGGTGAATGCCGACGGGGTCGTGCGGGGTCGCCGGGCAATCTCCGGATCGTTCATCGGCGGCGTGGCCGAAACCCAGCAGATGCTCGATTTCTGCGGGGCCCATGGCATCGTCTCCGACGTCGAAATCATTCCCATCCAACAGATCAACGAAGCCTATGAGCGCATGTTGAAGAGCGACGTGAAGTATCGCTTCGTCATCGACATGGCCTCGCTCAAACCCTGAGGAGCATGAACATGGCAGACAACATCAAGCCTATCCTTTGCGTGGTCACCAGTCACCCGATCCGCGGCGACAGCGGCGAGCCGACCGGTTTCGCGATGGTCGAACTCACCCATCCGCTCGATGTCTTCAAGGCGGCCGGCATTCCAGTCGAGATCGCCTCGATCCGCGGCGGCCATCCGCCGATCGACTTCTTCGACCTTTCCGATCCGGTCAACGACAAATTCTGGAAGGATAAGGAATTCCGCGCCGACCTGGCCGATTCCAAGATCCTTGCGGATCTCGATCCCTCGCGCTATTCGGCGGTCTTCTTCGCCGGCGGCCACGGCACGATGTGGGATTTCGCTGATAGCTCGGCCGTGCAGAAGGTGATCCGCGACATCTGGGAGAGCGGCGGCATCGTTTCCGCTGTCTGCCACGGTCCCGCCGCCCTGGTGAACGCCAAACTGTCTGACGGCAGCTATCTCGTCGCCGGCAAGAAGCTTGCCGCCTTCACCGACGAGGAGGAAGCCGAGGTCAAGTACACCAAGGTCGTGCCCTATCTGCTCGCCACCACGCTGAAGGAGCGGGGGGCGCTGCACCAGCCGGCGCCGAACTGGTCGGAGAATGTCGTGGTCGATGGGCGGCTCGTCACCGGCCAGAACCCGGCTTCCGCGCATGGCGTCGGAAAAGCCATCCTCGACCACCTCACGCAGAAAGCCTGACAACAACGGTCGCGCGCCTGCAGCCCGCAACACGGTTCGGTGTACTCAGCAAAAACACAGACGGGGCGCCCCGCGAAAGCAGAGCGCCCCGTCTTCAAGCCGGCAACAGCGCTCAGGGAACCGGTTTTTCTCTGATCCTCGGTGCGCTAATCCCGGTACGGTTGCGTCCGAAATCCCGGAGAACTGCCGATGGAAACAATTGCTGGTACAAGCAGTTCTCAACAAGCCGGTATTGATTCTGAGGTCATGGCACGGCTCGCCGGACCTTGGCACCTCGTGACGATCGAGCAGCCGGATGCCAACGGGGTGATGGGGGCGCTGAAAGTGGCCGGTTTCCTCGTCCTTACTCCCGACGGGCATATGACGATCCAGGTCCGCAACATGGAGTCGTTCGACCTCGATAACCCCTATAGTAGCGGCGGCTACGAAGCGAGCTATGGAACACTCACACTCGATCCCGCCAACAGCACCTTCGTCTATCATGTCGAAGGTGCATTGGTTCAAGCCTTGGTAGGCCAGGATTTGCCGCGGTCCTATCGCTTTGTAGACGATCGGCTCATCCTCACGTCCACACGTGCTGATGAAGAATGGCGAGTCGTGTGGCGCCGCAGCGGCAATGACAGCCTGAAGCCACCAGCGAGAGGATTTCAAAGATGAAGATCATCGCGATCGAAGAGCATGTCCTTCCCAATGACGTGCGGCACGCGTGGAACACTGTATCTGGCGCCGATGATGGAACGCTCGGGCTCAATCCCGGTGTGATCGGCGAACGGCTCGCGGATCTTGGAGAACAACGGCTGGCCCTGATGGACGAGACGGGCGTCGATGTTCAGGTTCTCTCCTTGACGACACCGGGACTCAACAACCTTGGTCACCACGGCATCGATCTCGCTCGTCGTGCCAACGATTTGCTGGCTGAAGCAGTCGGTGCCAACCCGTCTCGTTTTCAAGCTATGGCGGCTCTGCCATCCGCGGATGCCGACGCGGCGGCTGTGGAGTTGCGGCGATCCGTCGAGGAACTCGGCTGCAAGGGGGCCGTGCTTTTTGGGCGGGTCGGCGACAAAAATCTGGATCATTCAATTTTCGAACCGACATTCGCTTGTGCGGCCGAACTCAATGTGCCGCTCCTGATCCATCCGCAAATTCCGCAGACGAACGTGCGCGGCTCCTATTACGCGGGCTTCGGCGCCCCCATCGATCTCGCCTTGTCCACATTCGCCCTCGGATGGCATTTCGAGGCGGGTATCCAGTTCGTGCGTCTGATCTTGGGAGGCATCTTCGACCGCTATCCGAACCTTCAGGTGATCCTTGGCCACTGGGGCGAACTGGTGCTTTTCTACCTTGAGCGGTTGGTCATGCTTGATCGGGTGTCCGGGCTGCAGCGGCCATTCATCGATTATGTCCACGGCAATCTTTATCTGACGGCAAGCGGTATGTTCAACCCGGCCTATCTGCAGCAGGCGGTCAATGCCGTCGGGATTGACCGAATCCTATTCTCGACAGACTACCCCTATCAATACCGCCCCGGAGGCGATGCACGGCGTTTCGTAGACGTTCTGGAGCTCGACGATGTCAGCAAATCGAAATTCGCTTATCGGAATTGGGAGCGCTTGACCGGAGGCGGCAGCGGGGATCTTAGCACCTCCGCATTCAGGAGCCCTTGACGAGCGGCAATGTAAACGCTCGCACTTTTTGCTTGTCGACGCCACTGCTGGGACTGAGAGCCAGGCGTTTGAGAATGACGGAGTTTAGTCAGCGCATCGGCCCGAAAATCGGAATCGGTCTTAGGAAAGCATGATGCGAGGATTGAAAGTGCTAAAGCGTCCTTTGTGCGTCCGAAAGGACGCACGGCGCTCCAGGCTTAGTCGCCGGAGACAAACAAAAACCCGCGGCGCGCGAAGCACCACGGGTTTTCGATATCAGGTCTTATACCGTCAGGCGCGGATATCGAGAACGTAATCGCGGTGCGCCGGATGGGTGCTGTAGACGAAGATCTTGTTCAGTTCCTTCTGCGTCAGCAGGCGCAGGAAGCGGACTTCGACCGTATTGTTGGCGTTGACCTTCATCAGCAGGCAGCCGACCTTGGTGATGCGGGCATCCGGAATATCCAGATAGAATTGCTTCGGCAGGTTGAACTGGGTGAGGATCGCGAGTGTAGCGCTGCTCATCGAGATCCGGACAATATCGCAGCGGCGCGAAGCCGCGTGCATGACGCCCTTTTCCGTATATTCGATGCGCGCGGCATTCATGGTGTCCTCCATCTTGAACCGCTGCTCGCGGTCATACATGAAGGATTCTTCCTTGCTCAGGAAATGAGATTTTGGCTGTGACGGATTGGAAGCGGCCACTTGCTTATCCCCCTCGTAAATCGATGGGAAAAAGGTAGCAGCCGATCTTTAACAGAAAGTGAGAATTCGGCCCGTCACACACAATTCTTAGGGCCATTACCCCAAAAATGGCCGCCTCATTTCCGGTAGGTATGGCCGGTTGCGTTAAACAGATGCAACTTCTGCCTGTCGGCGGCAAACCGCATCCTCTGACCCTTCTTCACATCGTAGATGCCGGGCAGCTTGACGACGATCGGCTCGCCCGGGACCAGGCCTTCGATATAGAGCAGCGTCACTTCGCCGAGTGCTTCGACGATCGACACCTCGCCCTCGAAAAGATAGTCGGCGCCGTCGGCGACCCTCAGATCCTCCGGACGAACGCCGAAGCTTGCCTGCTTGCCCTTTTCGGATGCGTCGGTCGCAACATCGAGGGTCACCGACATGCCGCCGGTCAGCGTCACCGTCGTCTGGATTCCGGTTCCGGCGACCGTCGCCGGGATGATGTTCATCGCCGGCGAGCCGATGAATTTCGCGACGAAGAGGTTGGCCGGACGCTCATAGAGATCCAGCGGCGCGCCGACCTGCTCGATATTGCCGGCCGAGAGAACGACGATGCGATCGGCGAGCGTCATCGCTTCGACCTGGTCGTGGGTCACGTAGATCATCGTCGTATCGGCCATCTGTTCGTTCAGGCGGGCGATCTCGATGCGGGTCGCGACGCGCAGCGCGGCATCGAGGTTGGAGAGCGGCTCGTCGAACAGGAAGACCTTCGGATCGCGGCAGATGGCGCGGCCGATCGCCACGCGCTGGCGCTGGCCGCCGGAAAGCGCCTTTGGCAGGCGATCAAGATAGTTGGTCAGCTGCAGGCTCTCGGCTGCCGCCCGGACGCGGCGGTCGATCTCCTGCTTGCTCTCGCCGGCGATCTTCATGCCGAAAGCCATGTTGTCGAAGACGGTCATGTGCGGGTAGAGCGCATAGGACTGGAAGACCATGGCGATGCCGCGCTTGGAAGGCGGCACGTCATTGACGAGATGGCCGTCGATATACATCTCGCCGCCGGTGATCGCCTCGAGACCGGCGATCATACGCAGAAGCGTGGACTTGCCGCAGCCGGACGGACCGACGAAGACGATGAATTCGCCCTGCTTGATATCGAGATCGATGCCGTGGAGAACGTCCACGGAACCGTAGGATTTGCGGATATCCTTCAGCGTCAGTCCAGTCATGTCTCTCTCCCCTTGGTCCTTAGGCAAGACGGGCGAAATACGCCCCCCAGGCCGGAATATCGATCTTGTCGCCATAGTTGTTGCTGGTAAAGCCGTGCCCCGTCAATGCCTGCCATTCTCCCGCCGGCAAGGCGACGCAGGCCTCGGCCGGGCTCATGTTGAAGATGCAGAGCAGCTTCTCGTTGCCGTATTCACGGGTGAAGACCAGGCTGTCGCCCTGCGGCTCTTCGAATTCGATCTCGCCCTTGGCAAAGGCCGGATGCAATTTGCGGAAGGCGATGAAGCGGCGATAGTGCTCCAGCACCGAAGCCTCGTCGCCCTGCTGAACGCTGACGGCACGCAGAATATGCTCGACCGGCACCGGCAGCCAGGGCTTGACCGTCGAAAATCCGCCCTGGGCGACCTGGCTGTCCCAGACCATCGGCGTGCGGCAGCCGTCGCGGCCCTTGAATTCCGGCCAGAACTGGATGCCATAGGGATCCTGCAGATCCTGATAGGCGAGATCGGCCTCGGTCAGCGCCAGTTCCTCACCCTGATAGAGGCAGACGGAGCCGCGCAGCGTCATCAGCAACGAGGCATAGAGCTTGGCGAAGGCGTCGTGATCGGCGACCAGCCCGCCCCAGCGGCTGACATGGCGCATGACGTCGTGATTGGAGAAGGCCCAGCAGGCCCAGCCATCGGGTGCTGCGGCTTCGAAATCCTGCATAACCTCTTCGACGCGCTCCGCCGTCAGCGGATCGGGCGCCAGGAACTCGAAGGCATAACACATATGCATCTTGTCGTTGCCGGAAGTGTATTCGCCGACAATTTCAAGGCCACGCTGACTGTCGCCGACCTCACCCACTGCGGCGATTGCTGGGAACTCCTCGAGGACGGCGCGGAAGCGCTTCAGGAAGGCAAGGTTCTCCGGCCGGTTCTTGTCGTAGATATGCTCCTGGAAATTATAGGGATTGACTGCCGGCGCCGTCGAGGCGTTGCGGCGTTCTGGAGCAAGTGCGGGATTGTCGCGCAGTTGCGTATCGTGGAAATAAAAGTTGATGGTATCGAGGCGGAAGCCGTCGACACCGCGGTTGAGCCAGAAGCGGACGACATCAAGCAGACGGTCCTGCACCTCAGGATTATGCAGGTTCATGTCCGGCTGCGAGGTCAGGAAGTTGTGAAGGTAATACTGCATGCGCGTCGGATCCCACGCCCATGCCGAGCCGCCGAAGATCGACAGCCAGTTGTTCGGCGGCGTCCCATCCGGCTTGGCGTCGGCCCAGACATACCAGTCAGCCTTGGCGTTGGTCTTGCTGGAACGGCTCTGTACGAACCAGGGATGCTGATCCGAGCTGTGGGAGATGACGAGGTCGATCATCACGCGGATGCCGAGGCGATGGGCCTCGGCGATCATCGTGTCGAAATCCACCAGCGTGCCGAAGATCGAATCGACATTCTCGTAGTCGGAAACGTCATAACCGAAATCGCGCATCGGCGAGGTGAAGAAGGGCGAGATCCAGATGGCATCGACACCGAGGCTTGCCACATGCGGCAGGCGGGCGGTGATGCCCTTCAGGTCGCCGATGCCGTCACCGTTCGAATCCTGGTAGGAGCGCGGGTAGATCTGATAGATCACCGCGCCGCGCCACCAGTCCTTGTCGGGAGTCGAGATCGATTGGGGAGCCACGTTCATGGAATATCCTGTTTGAAGTCACGGTCGAAAATGGTCAGCCTCCCTTGACCGAACCCGCCAGCAGGCCACGCACCAGATAACGCTGCAGCCCGAAGAAGACGAGCAGCGGCACGATGATGGTGACGAAGGCCGACGCCGTCAAAATCTCCCAGTTGCCGCCGCGTGAGCCAAGCAGCGCGTTGAGGCTGCCGGTCAGCACGAGGTGGTCCTTGTCGGTGCCGAGGAAGACCATGGCAACGAGCAGGTCGTTCCATACCCACAGGAACTGGAAGATGGCGAAGGAGGCGAGCGCCGGGAAGGACAGAGGCAATACGATGCGGACGAAGATCTCGAAGTCGCTGGCGCCGTCGACGCGGGCGGATTCGATGATCTCCTTCGGCAGGCCGGCGATATAGGCCCGCAGGAGGTAGATGGCGAGCGGCATGCCGAAGGCGGTATGGGCCATCCAGATGCCGGGATAGGTTTTGGACGGCTGGCCGAGCATGGTGCCGATCTCGTTATAGAGGCGCAGCAGCGGGATCAGCGACATCTGCAGCGGCACGACGATGAGGCCGACGACGAGCGCAATCAGCAGCCCGCGGCCAGGAAACTCCATCCAGCTGAGCGCATAGGCGGCGAACGCGGCAATCAGGATCGGGATGATCGTCGCCGGGATCGTCACGGTCAGCGAGTTGATGAAGGATTGGCCGATGCCCTCGCCGGTCAGAACCGTCTTGTAGTTCTGCATCGTGAATTCCGGCGGCGCAGAGACGGATGCATAGATGCGCCGCGGGCGTTCGTCGGGCGAAAAGGCGGCGTTCTTCATATAACGGTAGCTGCCGTCGCCGTTGATCTGCAGGGTTTCGCCGTCGCCGAGATCGGCAGTCTCGCCGGCCTTGAAGGCGGCGGGCTGCTGCACCCGGTTGCCGAAGGCCTTCACCGAGCGGCCGGTCTGGCCTTCCAGCACATTGCCTGAAATGACGTAAGCCGCACCTTCCTGCTGCTGCTGATCGGCTGTGCCGAGGCGGACAGCGACCGTCTGCGTCGAGCCGACGAAGGATGTCCACCAGCCGGAGACGACGATCTGGTCCTTGTCGCGCAGCGCGCTGACGAAGATTCCGAGCGTCGGGATCAGCCAGACGATGACGATCAGCAGAACGGCGGCGTGAACGAAGAGACGGGCGGGGCCGATCTTGAAGTAGCTTCCGACAGCGGTCATCTCAGTGGCCCTTCAGTTCGCGATTGGCGCGTCGCACGTTCCAGACCATGATCGGCGTGACGGCGAGCATGATGATGATGGCGATGACGGCGCTTCGGCCGGAATCGCCGCCGCCGCGGAACAGCCAGTTGAACATCAGATTCGCCAGCACCATCGACTGCCACTGGCCGTTGGTCATGGTCAGCACGATATCGAAGACCTTGAGGACGAGGATGGTGATCGTCGTCCAGACCACCGCGATCGAGCCCCAGACTTGCGGTACCATGATGCGCCAGAATATCTGCCAGCCATTGGCGCCGTCGATGACGGCGGCCTCGATGGTCTCTTCGGGAATGCCGCGAAGGGCGGCCGACAGAATGACCATGGCAAAACCGGTCTGGATCCAGATCAGGATGACCATCAGGAAGAAATTGTTCCAGAAGGGAACTGAGATCCACACCTCAGGTGTGCCGCCGAACGTCTGGACGATGGCGTTCAAGAGGCCGATCTGGACGTCGTTGCCGCCGCGATATTCATAGATGAACTTCCAGATGACCGAGGCGCCGACGAAGGAGATCGCCATCGGCATGAAGACGATGCTTTTGGCGATATTGCCCCACCAGATGCGATCGGTCATCACGGCGATGACGAGGCCGAAGAAGGTACAGGCGGCCGGTACAACGGCAAGCCAGAGGATGTTGTTGAAGATCGACTGGCGGAATTCGCGGTCGCCGAGTGCCCATTTGTAGTTCGCGACGCCGACGAATTGCTCGCCGGCGCGGTCGTAGAAGGAGAGGATGAAGGTCGCAACGACCGGATAGACGAGATAGACAATGAGCAGGAATAGCGCCGGGCCGACGAACAACCACGGGCGCACGAGCGCACGGCGGTTGAGATTGCGCGATGCGGCGCGGATGTCGCCATCCTTCACCGGCAGAGCGAGATCCAGGATCTTGTTCGAAAAATAGAAATAGGCCGAGCACGCGAAAACGGCGACGACCACGACGGCCAAAGCGGACACTATCTGCGACAGCATTTCGTCCCTCCCCTGCTTCCCCTGATCTTATTGCGACCGGTTGTTGTTCTGACGGGTCAACGCCGGTCATCGTCAATCTGTTTGTATTGCCCAATCACAATAAATCCTGCGATGGCCGGGGTCTTTGCGAACCCGGCCAGTCATGCAAGCGATGCCGCCGGCAAGCCGGCGGCATAATTTTTGAGGATTACTTGATGCCGTCCCAGGCGCTCTGGATTTCGCCAGCAGCATCTTGAGCCGACTTGCCGCCGACGAAATCGACCATGCCCGTCCAGAAGGCGCCGGCGCCGATCTTGCCCGGCATCAGGTCGGAACCGTCGAAACGGAAGGTGGTGGCGGAGGTCAGGATCTCGCCTTCCTTCTTCATTTGCGGGTTGGCATAGGCCTCGGTGCCGACACCCTTGTACGGCGTCAAGAAGCTCGACTGCGCCATCCAGACCTCATGCGCGATCGGGGTCTTCAGGAAGTCGATGAAAGCACGAGCCGCCTTCGAATCCTTGGTGATCGAAACGAGCGTGCCGGCGCCGAGAACCGGCTTGCCGAGTTCTGGGTGGGAAGCAAAGGTCGGCATGTAGAAGAAGTCGGCATCCTGGCCGAGCTTCGTGCCCTCGGGGAAGAAGGATGGGATGAACGAGGCCTGATGGTGCATGTAGCATTTCGGCGGAACCGCGAAGAGGCCCTTCGGGCTATCGCGGAAATCGGTCGAGGCCACAGCCGCGACGCCGCCATCGACGTATTTCTCGTTCTTGGCAAACTTGCCGAACTCGTCGATCGCGGCAATAACGGCCGGATCGGTGAACTTCAGCTCGTTGGTCGTCCACTTGTCATAGGCTTCCGGCGGCTGGGTGCGCAGCATGATGTCCTCGACCCAGTCTGTGGCCGGCCAGCCAGTGGCGCCGCCTGAGCCAAGACCGATGCACCAGGGAACGCCGCCATCCTTGACGATCTGGTCGGTCAGGGCATGCAGCTCTTCCATGGTCGTCGGGATCTTGTAGCCGGCTTCCTCGAAGTTCTCCGGAACGTACCAGACCAGCGACTTCACGTCGGCCTTATAAGGGAAGGCGTAGAAGGCTTCCTTGCCGTCCTTGCCCTTATAGGTGCCGTAACCGACCCAGCTGTCGCCGGCGCCGTAATTGTCCTTGATCCACTTGGAGTTTTCGTCGCCGAGCGGCGTCAGGTAGCCCTTGCTGGCGAGGTCGGCGAGGAGGCCGGGCTGCGGCAGAACGGCGATGTTCGGTGGTGAGCCTGCCTGCGTGTCGATGACGATCTGCTGTTCGTAGTTTTCGGAAGAGGAGTATTTGGCTTCGATGCCGGTCGCTTCGGTGAAATAGGCAAGAACGCTCATGAAGAACGCCTCGTCCTCGCCGCGCCACGGCCCGAAGATCGTCAGGGGCTGCCCCTTCAGATCGGCATGAGCGGCCTTGAATTCGTCATAGCTCTTCCAGTTGAACTTGGAATCCTGTCCCGGGGCAAATTTCAGATCGGCCGCGGACGCAGCACCGGCAAAAAGCGCTGCCACGGCAACGCCCATCAAAAATGACTTTTTCATGTGATCAACCTCCCATCACAATCCCAACCGCGCCGAATTCCCTTTAAAAGGAAATTTCAAAGCGCTTTGACACCTAATTCATTCCACTTTCGGTGGAATGGAGTCAAGTCATTTCACGAGAACCCCGCCGTGAACGCGCCTGTACGGTGGCGCAACGGCGGTTATCGGGAAATATGGAGCGATTTTTCTTGAGTCAATCGCACCAAATGCTACATAATTGAAAGCGCTTTGGATGCCACTGGGAGGCGGCAGGCCTTTTGAAGACGGCCGACGGGCGGGCCGGGAGGAAGCATAGCAGGTGAATCTCAAACAGCTATCGGAATTGCTGGGGCTGTCGCAGACGACGGTGAGCCGAGCGCTCAACGGCTATCCCGAGGTCAACGAGGCGACCCGGGAGCGCGTGCTTCAAGCTGTCAAGGAAACCGGATACCGGCCGAACAAGGCGGCGCAGAGGCTTGCGACCGGCAAGGCCGGCTCGATCGGCCTCGTCATGCCGACGGCGCCCGGCCACCAGTCCGACGTGCATTTCGGTGAATTCCTGGCCGGGCTCGGCGAAGAGGCCGTGCGCCACGACTTCCACTTCGTCATCATGCCGGCCGACCCGGACGACGAGGTTGCGGCGCTCAGGCGCCTTGCGATCAGCGGCAATGTCGATGCGCTGTTCGTCGCCTATATGCGCGGCCACGACCCGCGGCTCGCCATGCTGAAATCGCTCTCCATGCCCTATGTCGTGCACGGCCGATCCTTCGGCTCGGAGCCCGACTATCCCTATCTCGACATCGACAATGAGGGCGCCTTCTACGATGCGACGCGGCTCTTGCTGCAGCTCGGCCATACGCGCTTTGCGCTAATGAACGGGCCAATACATCTCGATTTCGCCATCCGCAGGAAGAACGGCATCATATCAGCGCTTGCCGAGCGCGGGCTGACGCTCGACGAGGATTGCGTCAGCCATGCGCTGATGACGGACGAGCAAGGTCTGCTGGCGATGGAACACTTCCTGCAGCTGCCGGAGCGGCCAACGGCCATCCTCTGCTCCAGCACGGTGCTGGCGCTCGGCGCCATCCGCGCGGTCAACCAGGCGGGATTGCGGCTCGGCGAGGATATCTCGCTGATCGCCCATGACGACGTGCTGCCGCTGTTGAAGCCGGAAAACTTCTCCGTGCCGCTGACGACGACGCGCTCCTCGCTCAGGGCCGCCGGCGTTCGCATCGCGCAGCGGCTGATCGGCACGGTGAAGCAGGCAGGCCCCTTTCCCGATCAGGAGCTCTGGAAGACGGAACTGATCGTCAGAGCCTCAACCGGCCCTGCCCCGCAGCAGCCATAATCAGAACTGCGGCGGGGTCTGTCCTGCAGCGCGATGGGCGGCGATGACGGTATTGGCCATCAGCATGGCGATGGTCATCGGCCCGACGCCGCCCGGAACCGGGGTGATGGTGCTGGCGACCGCAGAGACCTCCTCGAAGGCGACGTCGCCGACGAGCCTGGTCTTGCCCTCGCCTCTTTCGGGGGCTGCCACGCGGTTGATGCCGACGTCGATGACCGTCGCACCCGGCTTGACCCAATCGGCCCTGACCATCTCCGGCCGGCCGACGGCGGCCACCAGGATGTCGGCATTGCGGCAGACCTCGGCGAGGTTCTTGGTTCTCGAATGCGCGATCGTCACCGTCGCATTGGCGTTGAGCAGCAATTGCGCCATCGGCTTGCCGAACAGGTTGGAGCGGCCGATGACGACGGCGCTGAGGCCGGAGAGGTCCTCGCCGTGGGTGCGGCGGACGAAGACCATGGCGCCGGCCGGCGTGCAGGAAACCAGTCCGGTCTTCAGGTCGCCGATGGCGAGCTTGCCGGCATTGGCGATACTGAGGCCATCGACATCCTTTTCCGGCAGGATCGCCTGAATGATCGACTCACTGTCGAGCGGTTTCGGCAGGGGCAATTGCACCAGGATGCCGTGGATCGTCGGATCGGCGTTGAGGGTGGCGACGAGGGCTGCCAGCTCCTCCTGGGTGGTTTCGGCCGGCAGCGTGTGCTGGACTGATTTGAAGCCGCATTCCTTGGCCATGCGGCCCTTCGAGCCGACATAGGCGTGGCTTGCCGGATCGTCGCCGACGATGACGACCGCGAGGCCGGCGGTGACGCCGCTGCTCTTTTCCAGCGCTGCCGTCGCGCTCTTGACCGTCTGAATGACCGATGCAGCTACGTTCTTGCCGTCGATTACTGTCGCCACGCGTCTCTCCGCCCTGTTTAGCGTCAATCTATGGATAGTCGGCGAGCGTTAAATGCCCGCTAACGCCCTATCCTGTCGGAAAGCAGCAATGCAATATCAAAAATGCAAGGAAGTGTTCGTTCAGCGCAGCGGCTGCCGCGCTTCGAACGTATGAACACGAAGCCGGTCGCGCAGGCCGGAGATCTCCGAGCGCAGCACCTCCATCTCGTCGACCGTGGTCGGGACCGCTTGCAGTGCCGGCGGCGCGGAAGACAGCGGTGAGGATGCCGACATTTCCTCTTCGGATGCCGCAATGGGTTTGCGGAGGCGCAATAGGAAAGCCGCAGCAAGACCGGCGACGAGACCCGCGGCAGCGCCGGCCAGCGAGCCGCCGGTCAGGCCATCGGGCGCCGATACCGCCGTTGCCAGCGCCGGCTTCATGAGAGTGATATGACCGTCGGTGACCGTCCCCGCCGACGCGGAAGCCGAATCATCCAGGCGAGAACGCGCGGCCGCCGCCTTGTCGCTGAGCTCGGTCAGCCGGGAAAGATCGACACCGGTATCCCGGCTTTGAGCGATCAGCGTGTTGCGGCGGTCGTTCAAGGCCTTGCGCGCATCGACGGCGGCCTTGGCAGCGACGTTGGCGGTCTGGGCAAGACGGGTCAGTTCCTTGCCCATATTCTCCTTCAGACCATCGGTTTCGGCCTGCTGCTGCAAGAGGCGTGGATGGCGCGGGCCGAGCTCGGCCGAAAGCTGCGCAAGCGCTGTCTTGGCGACCGCATATTTGTCGCGCCAGTCCTGCAGCGCCGGCGAGAGCATATCGGAGGGGAACGAACCGTCGAGCACCCCGGCAAGTTTTGCGGCCTTGAGCCGGTCGGCCTGCGCCTTGGCGTCCAGGATAGTCTGGTCGGCCTCTTTCAGATCGGCATCGAGCCCGTCGATCTGACGGCGAAGATCGACCGCCACCTTGACGTTGCCCTCGCCGCTCTTAGCCGTGAAAGCTGTCAGTTCCGCTTTCGCCTCGTCATAGGCCTTGCGCAAGGCGGCGTCGGTTGCGGCGTTGCCGCCGGATCCGTCCGGCGGGGAAACCGCTTCGGCAAGCCTTGCGGCAATGCGCATGGATTTGCCGCTGTCGCCGGTCGTCACCCTCACGAGGATCGTCCCGGCGGCGGCATCGGGCAGTATCTCGACCGCATGCTTCAACGTCGCCTCGGCGCGCGAGGTCGGATCGGCAGCAGCCCCGGTCGCAGAGAGGAGATCGAGCGCAACGCCAAACGCATTGGCTCTGGGGCCGGCAAATTCGGGATCGTGATCGAGTTTCAGGGCGGCGACCGTCGAAGCAACCACCCGCGCCGACATCAGCCCTTTCGCCGCGACCTCTGTGAAGGCGGCCCGGCTTGCGGCATCGGTCTTCACCGCAAGCGTCGCTTCGGCGCGGTAGAGGGTTGGCGAAGCCGGCATCAGTGCCGGCAGGCCCGCGCCGATCGTCGTCGCCGCGGCCAGCATCATTGCAACACCAATGCCGCCGACGCGCCGCCGTGGCACTACCGGGCGAGGCTCGGCCGGTTTCTTAATGATCGCGGTCAGCGGTTCGAGCGAGATCATCGGCTCGCTGGCCGGAGCAGCCGGTTCTTCACGGCGCGCCTGTTCCTGAGGAAGCGCATGGCCGACGTCGTTGGCGGCTCGCAGGCGATTGCCGAGGATGGTCTCGATGCGATCAACCAGCGGCGCCGGGGCCGCCGCTTTTGCGCGCTGTTCTTCCAGCGCGCGGCCGATGGCGCGCAGCAGTTCGGCCTCGGGCGGCGCGATATCGGGCCGGTTCGACGGGGGCGCTCCCCGGGGCGATCCATAGGGACCGTCATGGGCGCGCGCCAGTGCGGGCGCCGCCGGCCGGGCGGCTGCGCGATCGTGAAAACTGCTTCTGGCCCTGATATCGTACATTTGCGCCACATCTCATGCACATGATGGCCGAATTCGCTCATCCGCGCGGATGCAGATGATTAAACCAGTCTAAATAATCATGGCAAAGAAATGGTTAACCGCAGCGTGTAAGAATTATGCATCATTCCTTAAATCGGAATCGATCTAAGGATAAAATTTGCGCGCCTTAAAAGACGCGCGGCGCTGTAGCGTCAGCTCGCTTTCTTGTGGTCTGACCGCGGCTGCAGCGTGGTCACGACCTCTTCCGGATGGCTGAGTATCCTTTCGCGCCGGCGGAAGCGGTAGCGAAGGACATGGAAAAGAAAGATCGGGATGCCGACTATGTAGCGGCGCCAAAGGCGCGTCGGCTCCTGCAGCAGGCGATAAGCCCATTCCATTCGCATCATCCGCACCGTCTTCGGCGCGCGCGGGACGGCGCCGGAGACGAAGTCGAACAGAGCGCCGACCGTCAGCACCAGGCGCGCATGATCGGCACGGATATTGTCGTGGACCCATTTCTCCTGCAGCGGCGTTCCCATGCCGACAATCAAAATATCGAGCTTCTGGCGCTCAAGCTCGTCGGTAACGACAGCGGAATCGACCGTGTCGAAGTAACCGTCGGAAACAACGACGAATTCATGCCAGGGTGTATGCCGGCGGAAATTTTCCGCCGCCGCCTCGACGACCGAACGTGTGCCGCCGATGAGGCCGATGCGGCGCGGGGCCTCCATAAAGGTGAGGAAGGCCGGGACGAAATCGGTGCCGTTCAGATTGGCGGGAAACGGCGCACCATGGGCGATCTGCGATGCAATGTTGAGGCCGATGCCGTCCGGCAGCACCAGATTGTGCGACATGATCCGGTAATATTCGTCGTCGTGAAGCGCGGTCAGCATGTTGTGGGCGTTGACGAAGCAAACCACGGTCTGGCCGACGGGAATGGAGGCCAGCTCGTTGATGAAAACGAGGGCGTCGTCCCAACCGAGATCGCAGACCGGCAGATCGAAGATCGTCCGCCGCGATGCGAGCACCGCGAAGTTTGCAATCAGATTCATTCCTACCTCCTGCCGAGGGTGCTGCATGCGCCCGACATCCCGGAAAACAAGCCCATAATTCCGCACCGGAGGTCTCGAAAGGACCGGCCGCGTCCAGCCCGGACGGCGCTGCCCCGATTTTGGGAGGCAGCATACGCCAAGCTGTGACACCTGATATAACAGGACGGTTTCAAACAACCCTTAGGAAAATTCCTTGAATTTTTATGCGCGTATAAGTGGTTTATTAACCACGTGCGCCAACGAAAAACGGCGCCTTGCGGCGCTGTTTTTCGTCGACGACAATATAACGCTTAGTGGGCGGCTGCCGCCGGCGCTTCGCCGGCCGGTGCGGTCTCGACGATCTTGATAGGTGCGCCCATCTTCTTCGGCTGCCCGGCGGAGCTTTGCTTGACATCTTCCTTGGAGAGATAGTCGAGCTGCTCCAGCATCACGTCGGCGACATACTCGCCGCCGAGGCGCTCGTTCATGCCCTTCTTGATCTCTTCGCGGAAGGCCTTCGGATCGAAGGATTTGATGTGGGCGATATCGACCGTCTTGTTGCCGACGAGCAGGCTGAAAAGCTCGTCCGTCGTCATCTCGGCCAGCGGCAGCGTCACGCCCTTCAGCATCTCCTTGTTCATCATGAAGGAAACGCGGCCAAGAAAGTAGCCGGTCACCGCGCCGTTACCGATGATCGGCACCGTGATCGTTTCACCCTTCACCAGTTCGAGCGCGCTCTGCTTGGAGTCCGTTGCCGCGGGCGCCGGCGCGGTCGCCAGGTACACCGAGAAATAGACCGATGCCAAGGTAATGGCGCAAACCCAGACACCGGTGAGGACGAGCTTGATCATCAGTTTCCACGCACGGCGAATTGTTCCTGGGAATAGGTGCCGTCGGCATCGGCGTCCTGAACGGCGTTCTTCAGGAGGTCGGCGACGGCGCGAACCGCTTCGAGGTGCGCCTCGACACGACGGGCATTGAGAACCAGCTTCTTCTTCAAGCCGTGCAACTGATCGAGATGGGCAGCGGCGAGCTCGGCCGGATCGGTGTCGCGGAACAGCATCGACAACTCGTAAAGGCAGCGGCTCTTATGCGCATTGGAGACCTTGAGATCAAACTGCGGGTCGTTGCCGATCCGGGTGTTCTCATTGTCGATGATCATTTCGAGGCGTCCGAGAACGGATTTGATCCTATATTCGTTCGAAACTATTTCCATGGTACCCCCGGTTATGCGTCGTTTAGAGATTACGCCGAAAAGTGTGCGCGGTTTTCGGACGATATCATGCTCTAACTATCTGATTGAGAACAGGATTCACATTTTAGGTCAATGGGCCTAAATTCATCCTGTTTTATCGGTCTTGGCTTCGGCGGTCGGCGTGCCAAATGTCTTGCGCTGGAAGTCGTCGATCATGCTGAGCGCAATGTTGCGGTCATCCTTATCGGTCGAAGCATTGACGATCTTGCCTTCCTGCCGGCGCAGCTGCTCGCTGTACATCTGCTTGGCGATGCCGATGCCGTCACCCTTGGCCATGACGTTGCCGAGCTGCTCGGCCATCATGCCTTTCCAGATATCGCCGGTCGCACCCTTACCGTAGACGTCGTCGCTTTCGCTCGGCAGCATGTTCTTGACGAAATTCTGCAGAACCATGGCCTCGAATTTCCGGTAGCTTTCCGGCACTTCCTCAGCCTTGGTGCGGTTCTGGATATTGTTGACGCCGCTCTTCTGGCCGATATGGTCGAGAATATCGACCGTATTGGCGAAGCCCTTGCCGTTCTCGGCGAGGCTCGTTGCAGCAAAGGCCGCACGATTTGCCTTCAATTTTTCCTGGGCTGCCTGAACCTCCATGGGGTCGGCAGCTTTGACAACATCCAGGACCAGATCACTGGGGGGCGAAATAGCCACGTTACAATCCTCTAAATTAAGATCGTAACGACTATGGATTTCGAAGCTTGCTGGAGGCTGGCGTTGCGAATTGCTGATCGATGACATCGTAGACGGCATTGTCATCGGCCTCGCGGCGCTCGGCCTCAAGGGCCTCTTTCATGCCTTCTTCGAAACGATCCCCCTTGGCGCGTTCGCGCGCCAGCCGCATCTCGTGGACCTGCTGCATGCCGGTCAGCTGCTGGTCCTTGATGCTGAGCCTGCCGAATCGATCGGCGTAATTCTGCGAGAAGGCGT
Source organism: Rhizobium sp. NZLR10 (assembly GCF_019685125.1). NCBI lineage: Bacteria > Pseudomonadati > Pseudomonadota > Alphaproteobacteria > Hyphomicrobiales > Rhizobiaceae > Rhizobium > Rhizobium sp. NZLR10. The sequence continues at coordinate 107,631 of NZ_JABDWE010000008.1, forward strand.
GGTGGACCGGGTCCATCGAGCCGAGCGCGAGGATGACGTCGTCCATCGCCGCATTGACCTCGACGCGCTGGCGGCTGGTTTCGGCCAGATCGTTCTCGGCCATCCTTTCGATATGCCGCTGCACCGAGAGCAATCGCTTGAGCTTCTGGGAGCGGTTCTTTTCGATCATGGCAGCCTCATCGCCCGATATAGATCGAGCCGAAGGACTGGCCGAACTGGCTGACCATCGCCGCAATCGAGAAATAGATCAGGAAGAGCCCGCCCATCAGCAGATAGGGCGTCGAGATGAAGTAAACCGGTATCTGCGGCGCCAGCTTGTTGATGAAGCCGATCGAGACATTGAAGATCAGGCCGTAGATCAAGAACGGGCTCGACAGCCGCAGCATGATGTAGGTGGTCTGCTCCAGCGTGTCGGTAAAGGAGATCAGCGTCGCGCGCATCTGCATCAGACCGCCGAACGGCATGGTCGTGTAGGAATCGATCAGTGCGCGGAAGACGATGTGATGAAAATCCATGATGAACAGGATCATGATGCCGGCAAAGGTGACGAAAGCGGAAAGGCTGGTCTCCGGCGTATCTTCGAGGATGTCGGCGGAGCCCGGCTGGGAGTAGCCGACCATCATGGCGAGGATCGAGGCGGCGAACTGCATGCCGAGCGTGTAGATCCTCGCCAGCATGCCGTACATCACGCCGATCAGCGATTCGCTGACGATCAGGCCGATATATGTTCCGGAACCGGTGTGAACGGCCGGATAGACAGTGTCCCAGAGCAGCGGCATGACGGCGATCGAGAGCGCGCCTGCGATGAAGACGCGCAGTTGGTCGGGCACGCGCGCCGAGGAAAAACCCGGAAGAGCCAGCACACACCCACCGATTCGGCAGAAAACCAGAAACAGCGCGAGAACGGTCCCTTGCGCGTCTGTTATCATGAAATGGAGCCCAAAATCTTTATCTCGATGCCCTTGGCCAGTTCGACATGCGACAGGACCGGCAGCGTGGCAAACAGCCGTTCGATGATCATGCGCACATAGGAGCGTGTTTCCGGCGACGTGACAAGTACGAATGGCAGGCCGCGATCCATGAACTCACGGATAACTTTGGTGGCTTGCTCGCTGAACTCCTCGAGGCTGCGCGGATCGATGTCGAATTCGATCACTTCGCCCTTGGCGTCGCGCTTCAATGCCTGATGGAAAGCGAGATCCCATTTGCTACCCAACCTGAGGACGCGCAGCACGCCGTTGTCGGCGAGGTCGCCGCAAAGCTGCTGGGCCATGCGAATGCGGACATGCTCGACGATCTGCTCGGTCTTTCTGACATGCGGAGCGAGCTCGGCCACCGCTTCGAGAATGAGGTGCAGGTTGCGGATCGACACGCGTTCGGCAAGCAGAAGCTTGAGCACCGCCTGCAGGCCCGAATAGGACATGTGCGACGAGCAGATCTCGTCGGCGAGCTTCTTGTATTCGGGATCGAGCCGGTCGATCAGCACCTTGACGTCCTTGTAGGACAGAAGCTGCGGCAGGTTGTTGCGGATGACCTCGCTCATATGGGTCAGCACGACAGAGACGTTGTCGATCGGCTGGAAGCCCTCGCGTTTCAGATCGTCGGTGAAGTTTTCGAGGATCGAGACGGCAGGCATGCCGAAGGCGGGTTCGCGGATTTCATCGCCGGGGATGCTTGGCCGGCGGCCGGCACCGGTGACGACGAGGACTTCGCCGACGCGCAGCAGGTTGGAGGCGACCGTCGTGCCGTGAATGCGGATCTGGTAGGATTTCTCGGCGATGGCGATATCGTCGGTGACCTTGATTTCGGGCACGACGAAACCGTATTGCGTGGCGAACTTCTTGCGCATCTTGCCAACGCGGAAGGCGAGTTCCTGGTGGGCGCCGAGCAGGCGCGTCGAGACCATCTTGCCGAGTGCGAGCTCGATCTCCGAGGTGCGCAGTACCGCCTTGACCGAATCCTTTTCCAGTTCCTTGCTTTGGACGACCTTATTTTCCTCCTGCTCGCGGCGAAGCTTGTTTTCAGCCTCGACCTTACGCGGTATGAACCAGGCGCCGAAGGCGAGAAGACCGCCGAGGATCGTGAAAGGGACAAACGGCAGGCCCGGCATCAGCGCCAGGATGAACATCAGCACGGCCGAGACGGAAAGCGCACGGGGGTAACCGCTGAGCTGATTGACGACTGCCTGGTCGGTGGAGCCGGTGGTGCCGCCGCGAGAAACGAGAAGGCCGGCGGCGAGCGAGACGATCAGGGCCGGCATCTGCGAGACGAGGCCGTCGCCGACGGAGAGCTTGACGAAGACGTCGGCCGCTTCGCCGATCGGCATGCCGTGGCGGAAATAGCCGATGATGATGCCGCCGAAGACGTTAATGGCGGTGATGATGAGGCCGGCGACGGCATCGCCACGCACGAATTTCGAGGCACCGTCCATCGCACCGAAGAAGGAGCTTTCCTCTTCGAGTTCTCTGCGCCGGCGCTGGGCTTCCTTCTCGTCGATGATGCCGGCCGAAAGATCGGCGTCGATCGACATCTGCTTGCCGGGAATGGCATCGAGCGTGAAACGCGCGCCGACTTCGGCGATGCGCGTGGCACCCTTGGTGATGACGATGAAGTTGATGGTGATGAGGATCAGGAAGACGATCAGACCGATGACGAAATCGCCGGACATCACCAGGCTTGCGAAACCGGCGATGACGCCGCCCGCCGCATCGTGGCCTTCATTGCCGTGGGACAGGATGACGCGCGTCGTCGCGATGTTCAGCGCCAGCCGGGTCATCGTTGCGATCAACAGAATGGTCGGGAAAGACGAGAAATCGAGCGGTTTCTGGATCCACAACGCGACCATCAGGATCAGCACCGAGAAGGCGATCGAGAAGGCAAGTCCCATATCGATCAGGAATGGCGGAATCGGCAGGAAGAGAATGCAGATGATGCCGATGATGCCGAGGGCAAAACCGACATCGCGCAGGCTCGGGGCGACTTTCGGAAGGGGGAGTGCAGGTGGTTGCGCCATAACAGTTCCGTCTCTTCATGAGAGGAGGCGGACTCGGTCCACCCAATTCGGATCGAGAGTTAAATGGCGAAGCTTGCGCGAAGGTGGCTCAGAAGCCGGACTGGATGCGCGAGAAGACCAGATTGGTGAAAATCGAGATCTGCGAGCCGACGAAGGGTGCTGTGACGCCGACGGTGATCAGCACCGCGACGATTTTCGGCACGAAGGTCAGCGTCGCTTCCTGCACCTGTGTCAGTGCCTGGATCAGGGCGATGACGAGACCCACCACCATCGCGGCGATGACCGCGGGACCGGCGGCAATCAGCACGGTCCAGATCGCGGCCTGGAACAGATCCAATGCATCAGCTTCATTCATCTGAAGGCAACCTCATATCGCCTCGAAGCAGCCCCGCCATTGCCGGGCCGCTGTTGGTTGGTATCACCCGACGCGTCTTCGCCGCGGTATCAGGTATCAGTGTTGTCGCTGGTCGTGGTCGTCGTGGCCGGCGCCTGGCTGGCAACAGTGATTCCCGCCTGCACGAGTATCTTACCCCCATCCTTGGTCGTCGCAATCACGCCGTCGGAATAAACTTTGACGGAATCGATGATGCCTTTGACGGTGCCGTCGGCGCTTTCCATGTATTTGCCGACGTAGCTGCTGGCCTGGGTAAGGCTGGAGCTGGACAGCAGCGTGTCCAGCTTGGTGTTGGTCTGGATCGTCTGCTCGACCTGCGAGAAGCTTGCCAGCTGCGACATCTGCTCGCTGGCATCGACCGGGTCGGTCGGATCCTGATTCTTCATCTGCGCGATCAGCAGCTGAAGGAAATTGTCGTAGTTCAGCGTCGCTTTTTGCTGGGCCGAATTCGTCGTGCTCGTCGTGCTCGTGTTGGTCACGCTTGATGTTGCATCTACCGCCATGGTGCAATCTCCCTGCGAATCTGCTCGACCATCGTCGGCGGCATTTCGTGGTTGTTGAGGATATTGTCTTCGATCGCATAGAGGCCGCGGATCGCCTTCAACGCATCAAAAGCGCGGCCGGTCGAGACGAGCGCATCGATGCGCTTCAGTTCCGCGAGGATTTCCTCGTTTTTGAAGCAGCTGAGCAGCATGGTGATCGACTTGCGGAACATCGCCGTCGAGTGGTCCTTGCCCTCGGGATTGATGAGGATCATCTGCGCGATGAAATAGAGCTGACGCAGGGGCGTGGTGGCCGCTTCCGGCTGGAGGACGTGGTTTTCGAGAAGGAACGTCACGTCATTCAGGAATTCCAGCGCGACCTTGCGGTCGACGCGCAGGACGGCGCCGTTGATGAAGATTCTTTCTCCGGCTTTCAGAGAAATGCGAAGTGTACTTTTCATTTAAGTCCATCCCTGATGATGGTGGTAACGTCGATGATGCCCTGGTAGTTATTCGACAGACGCTTTCGTATCCTGTCGCATTCCTTCAATATCCAGATCGCGATCGAGATGAGGTTGGCCCTGAGCTGGATCTCCAGCTGATTGTCGGGATGTTTCAGATCCTCGATGAAGCTGATCCACACCCTGCGCGTATAAAACAGGGCTTCGATGGCTTCCCGGCCGTATTTTTCCTTTTCGCGCGCCAACGACAGCAGGTCTATGGACCGGTCAAGAACCTGCCATTCCCGCTCTTTCGCGTCGGCCACCGAGTCCTGCATGACTTCGGCATATGAGAACTGATACATTCATGCATCCTTCTTTATACTGCGCGCCTTTGCTCATCAAAGGTAGTTTACGAGACTCAACTGCTGGATCTTCGAGACGATCGTGTAAGCCGTTTCAAGCTGTGTTTCCAAAGTCTTGACCAGGGTCGAGGCTTCGTAGGGATCAACGCCCTGAAGATCGACCAGCTTGTTCTTGATGATATTCGACTGGGCGTCGAGAGCGTCGTTGGACTTCTTGACGCGCTCCTGGGAAAGGCCGAGCTGGCTTGCCTGCGTCACGAGGCCGCTGGTCGCCTTCGTCGTGTAGGTGATCGCCTGCTTGGACACCGTGCTCATCGCATCGCTGCTGAGGTTCTGGCCGAGCAGCGCCGAGGTCATCACCGAGGCGAGCGCCATGTAGCGCATGCCTTCGGAATTGGCGTTGGTCGAGGATTCGATCACTTCGGAATTGCTGATGCGGCTCGTCATGTTCTGGCTGGATGCCTGCGACCAGCCGGTCGTCGGGTCGGTCCAGGCAGTTTCGCTGAACATCGGCTCCACCGTCGTCGTGATGAAGGTGCTCATCTCGGTGCCGGTGAGGTCGCTGACCGCCTTCGGCGGGGCGAGAGCGGCTGCATAGCTGTTCAGTGCCGTAACGATGGCGGCACTCGTCGCGGTCGTCTTGTCGGTCAGCGGCTGCACATCGGTGTTGATGCCCGAGAACAGATATTCACCGTTCACCATGGTATTGGCCGTGTCCATCATGGTGGACAATGCGCTGGTTGCCGACTGGATGGCGACGGTGATGCTGCCGGGATCATGGCTGCCCTGGAGCGCTGTCAGCTTCGAAACGAGGCCGTCGCCGACGTCCTTCATTTTGGAAAGGCCGAGCTGCGAGGATTCCATCCGGGCGGTGACCAGGGAATTGCTTGCTTTGATCGAGTCGATCCTGTCGACTTCGCGGCTGAAATCGACGCTTCTCGCGGCATTGCCGCCGAGCGAGATGCCGATATCCGCATAGACTCCCGTCGTTGCTTCCATCGTCGCCTTGGTCATCTGGTTCTGCGCCTGACGGATCGTCAACCGCATCGCATTCTGAATGGCCGAACTTGAAATAAATGAGCTCTTCATGGCTTAACTCGCAATATCCAGCAATGACTTCAGCATTTCGTCGACGGCGTTGAGGATCTTGGTCGCCGCCTTGTAGGACTGCTCTATGTCGAGGAGCAGCGTCAGTTCCTCGTCGAGGTTGACGCCGGTCTCATTGGAATAGGCCTCATCGGAGCGTGACAGCGCCGCCGAGGTGTTTTCCGCCGCCGTCGTGGCGTTGCTGCGGTATTGTTCGAGCCAGCCGAGGGAATTGGTGGCGAATTCCATGATGCTGACGTTCGAATCGATGCCCGTTGTGGCGTCGAAACCGACCGCTGGTCCCGCTGCCGGGTCGAAATCGATGTCGGAGCCCAGTGCCGTATAGAGGCGATCGAGTTCCGTCGTATAACCGCTGACGCCGGTGGGATTGAGGACAAGGCCTGTAGCGTTGACGCCGCCATCGCGCAGGCGCATCGGATCGCCGCCCTGCGCGGTGATGACGCGGCTGCTGACGGTGATGGTCGCCGCCATGCCCGCGACCGCGGTGGCGCCGGTATCGACCGTGCCGCCGCTCCAGGTGAAGAGGCCGGGCACATAGGCCGGGCCGGCTGCCGTGTTCTGCTCCTTGAAGAGCGAGACCAGACCGCGGGCGACTTCATCGAGCTGCTTCTGGAAATTAGGGGCGATCTCGTCACGGACCTGGAGGAGCGACTGGAGGCTGCCCTGCCCCGTTGCCGTCGATCCGCTGCCGCGCGCAAGTGCGACACCGTCGATATAAACCGAATTGCCGGCGATGGTAGCGTTGTAGACATCCTGAGACTTGAACGTCACCTTGCGCGGGATCGTCTCGAAGAGGATCGTCCCGTCAGATGTGCTCAGCACCATGTCGTTATTGTCGCGCGTCGTCGTATTGACACCGACGATCTGCGAAATCTGCTTGAGAGCCTTCTCGCGTTCATCGAGAGCGCCTGAGGCATCCGCACCCGAGGCCGTGGCGGTCTTCACCGCATTGTTGGCTTTCTCGAAGTCACTGAGGAGCGTATTCAGCTTATCGACGTCGGTGGCGATCTGCTTGTCGGCGGTGGCGCGGACGTCCTGAACGGATTGCGAGGCATTGTTCAGCGAGTTGGCGACATCCTGGGCGGCAGTGATGGCGCCCTGAGCGGCGACGGTGCTGCCCGGCGTCGTGCGGAAGGCCTGAAGCTTCTGCTGGAAAACACCGAGATAGGTGGATGGCGACGTTTCGTAGTCGTTGCCACCCATGATCGACTTCAGGTCCTCGAGACCGCCCAGCAATGCCTGCTGGGCGCTGTCCTGCGAGGATGTCTTCAGATATTGGCGCAGCAGGGCATCTTCCTGTGCCCGGTCGATCTTGACGACCTGCGCGCCGTTCAAGGACGTGGTGAGCATCGCCTGTCGGCGCACGTAATCTTTGTTGCCCGCATTCGAGATATTGTTCGATACGACACTGCTCTGCGTGCCGGTATTGTTGAATATGTTCTGCGCGGTATTAAGTGCGGATGTGAGCGACATGGCTTACCCGTTACCCTGCTTATCTCTTGAGGTTGACGAGGACGTCCATGATGTCGGAACCCGTCTGGAAGACCTTGGAATTGGCGGTATAGCTGCGTTGCGATTCGATCATCTCGGTCAGCTCGCCGGCGAGGTCGACATTCGAACCTTCGAGAGCGCCCGATTTGATCGTGCCGAGACCGTTGGTCTGCGGGAAACCGGTGACGGTGACACCCGACTGGCCGTTGGCGCTGTAGACGTTGCCGCTCATCAGGGTCAATTTGTCCGGGCTTGCGACATTGGCAAGGGGAATACGGTAGAGGGGCTTCGTGCTGCCGTCTTCATACTTGGCGTAGACAATGCCGTCGCCATCGATCGTGACGTCTTTGACCGGGGTCGCCGCCTGGCCGTTCGGCGTACCGGTGCCGGAGAAGTCGGCGCCGAGCTGGGTGAAGCCGGAGAGGTCCATGGCGATCGACTGGCCGGTCACCGTATCGGCGATCGTGACGGCGCCGGTTGAGGTCATCTTGCCGTTGGCGTCGAAGGTGAGCGTTCCCGTGCCGACAGAACCACCGGCGCTATAGGGGAAGGAGGTCGTGCCGCCGACCGCCGCATTGGCGTTGCGGAACATCGCCACTTCCCAAGTGGCTGCAGTAGCGGGAGATGCCGGTGGCGGCGTCACGACCGAGCTCTTCGTGAAGTAGAAGTCGTACATCACCTTGTTGCCGAGACGGTCGTAGGCGACCATCGAGACCTTCTTGGTGTCGGCCGTCGTTGTGGCAAGGTTGGCGCTCGGAGCCGTCGCGGGAGCGACCGGAGCGATCTTCGCATTGGAATCGAGGTTGCCCTTGAAGATGCCTGAGGTCGAAGCGATGGCGGTCAGGCCATCCTGGTTGACGTTGACCGGAACGAGACCGTCGAAGCCGTTGACGACGACGGCGGGGGCGCCGGAGTCGTAGGAATAGCCCATCAGCTGAAAGCCGGCGGCATTGACGAGGTTGCCTTCGTCGTCCTTGGTGAAGTCGCCGGCGCGGGTCAGAACCGGCGTGCCGTCAGCGCCCTGGACGATGAAGAAGCCGTCGCCCGAAATCGCGAGGTCGGTGCCCGAGGTGGTGTAGGAAATGTCGCCCTGGTCGGAGACGGCCTGGCGGACCGAGGTCTGGACGCCGCCGGAATTGTAATTGCCGCCCGAGGAAGGCAGGACCAGCGACGAGAAGCTCGTCGACACGGCCTTGTAACCGGTGGTGTTCACGTTGGCGATGTTATCGGCAACGGTGCTGAGGCGGTTCGCCTGTGCGTTCATCCCTGATACTGCCGTCTTCATGCTGCCGAAAATGCTCATCTGAAAACCTCGTTTTACCTGTTAAGCTCGAGAGTATTTGTCGGGCCTTGCGTGAAGCTGTCTGTCAGGGCGAGCTGCGAGGCCAATATCGAGGTTCAGCCGGGCGCCGCCGCCCGGCCGGAAAAATCAGGCCCAATCGATGCAGTAGCCAAGGAAGCGCTTGGAATCGACCGGATCGACGCCGAGCTTCTTGCGCAGCTTCTTGCGCAGCTTCGAGATGTGGCTTTCGACGACGTTCTCCTCGACCTCTTCATCGAAGATTCCGTAGATGGCGTTGAAGATCTGGGTCTTGGTGACCCTGCGACCGCGATTGGCGATCAAATATTCGAGGATGCGGCGCTCGCGCCGGGGAAGCGCGAAGACTTCGCCGTTGATCTCGGGGTCGCGGCCATCCGAGAAAACACGGATCCCGCCGATCTCGGTGTAGTTGGAGATCGCCTTCAGCCGGCGCCGGATCGCGGCCGCCCTTGCGAGAATTTCGCGGGGATGCACCGGTTTGCGCACTACGTCGTCGACGCCGCAATCGAACAGTGCAAGGGTGTTTTCCAACGAGTGCTGGTCGCTGACTGCAATCACCGGCGCCATTGACCGGTCCCGGATCGCCCGGGGCAATTCGTAGTTACGCTGACCCTGACCGATCAGGAAGGCCTCGACTGCCGCTATATCGGAATCGGCAGCGGTCTGTACCCACTCGCCAAATTCCGTCGGATCAAAGCCGGTGGAGGGAATGCCCTCACGGCCAAACAGAGATGTGTATCCATCTTTTACGAGCTCACGCTCATCAACCACGACGATCATTCGTCCGCCTCCGAATCAGTGTGGCACTTCGATGATCTATGGGTACGAATCGCAGGAATCGGCGACAACTCGTTAAAGTTAATGGCAGAAACTAATAATTGATTAAGATCCTTGTGGCGATTTGATCTATATCTAGTGGGTACTATTGTTTATGCACACAAAAATTTCGTGGAAAAGTTAACGGTCTCTTAATTATGACTTGCGCAGGTGATTCACGCCGGATTCCCGCCATATTGTGACACAGTTTCGTCACAATATGTCTACTCCATCTTTGGTTGAATCAATTTCGACAAAAGTTACTCGCATTGGGAGTCCACTTGCCGTAGCCCGTGGCGACCAGATTGGCGATGACGCGGCAGACATATTGCTTCTGCGCGGGGTCATTGTTAGGACCCGCATGGTATCTGGCTACCGCCATCGTCCATGTCTCGTGACGGTCATGCAGGTTGCGGAGGAATTTTGCCGCATACTCCACATTGCGATGCGGGTCGAACATATCTTCGGCCGAGCCGAAGTTTTCGCCATGATAGTAGTGGTTGATCTGCATGCAGCCGATGTCGATAAGCTTGGCGCCGCTGCTGCGGGCGACATCGAACTGTCTCATCGCGTCCTGCTCCGAGGGCGGAAAGACCGCCCTGCCTTCGACGTTCATGGCGTAGGGATAAAGCGAGCCCTTGCGGCCAGTCTCCGTCAGGCCGACCGAATAGAGGATGCCTTCCGGGATGCCGTATTTGGCAGCTGCCGACTGGATCTCACGCTCGCAGGCGCCGGTGGAAGCGATCGCCTCAGAGGTAAACGCCGCCAATGCCGCTGCTGCGGCCAGCAGAAACGTCTTCAATACCGGTCTCGCCTGCGCCATTGAAGCCCCCATCCGTCCGCTGTGCCGTCTGATTGTGGCGCTCGCGCGCCTCGCCGCCCTGCCCCTGCTGGGGGAGCGACTGCTGCTGAGAGGCCTGGCTTTGGCTGCCGGCCTGGTTGCCGGCGTCGCTACGCTCGACCGGCGCCATGCTGATGGTGACGTTGTCGACGGCGTAGCCCTGGCTGCGCAGAGCTTCGAGAATCTTGCCGTGATCTTCCTTCATCTGACGGTACGCCGCGCCGGTTTCGACCTTGAGGTCGATGTTCAGGGCGTCGCCGGACAGGCGCATAGTCGCCGTCACCAAGCCGAGATCGAGCGGGTTCATCTGGATCTTCAGCGTATTGACCACCTTGCCGGTGCTCGTCCATTCCGCCGCGTTGGAGAGTGCCGAGCTCGGCTCCATGGCGCGCGCCCATTCGGAATCGCCGGAGAGAGCGGCAGTGACGGAGGCGGAATTCGAATTCTGCATCAGGCCGATATAGCGGCGCGATTCAAGGACCGAAACATTTTCGACATCGGCCTTCTTCGAGCCGTCCTTCGGCCCGGCCTGATCGGTGCCGAGGTGAACATCCATAGAGACACCACGGCCATCGGCGCGGCTGATCCTGAACGTCCTGCCGTCGGCGGATTCGGCATTCTCCGATCCGGGAACCTTGACGTCATCCGCCTTGCCGCTGTCGACGTTGCCGCTGACGACCGCCAGGGCGTCCGACGCATGGCCGCCTGCCTTGGCGTCGATACCATCGAGTTTCTTGCCGTCAGGTTTGACTTCATCGGCTTTGGCGGAAGTGTGATGCACGCCTGCTGCCGCCGATAAAGCGACCGCGCCGTCGGTCGGTTCCTGCTTCAGCAGGCCGAGGACATCGGAAATGCCGCCGTCATCAACGTCGCCGTCGTTGTCGGTGTCGGTTTCCAATGCGTCGGCCCTGGCGTGTTTGCCGCCTTTAGCCGCCTGAACGACCTCGTCTGCCGAGCGGTCCTTTGGGTCGAGCTTGCCGAAGGCAAGATCCGCCGGCATTTTGACCGCGGCCTTTCCAGGCTTTGCCGCGACCTTTTCGGCATTGGCGATCGTTTCCGGCTGCACCTCAGCCTGTGCCTTCAGCGCGGCGTCGCCGAGATCGATCAACGGTTTTGCGCCGTTGCGGCCGCGGATCGTCCGCGCCACTTTCTCGGCGCTGCCATCAGCAACCGCACCCTGATCCGGCTGCGCATCGTCGGCGTCGTCATTGGCGGTACCACCACTTGCCTTGGCAAGTGCGTCGGAGAAGCCATTCTTTTGGCCGGCCGTATCGTCTTTACCGGCCGGTCGCGCAGATTTCGTAATCGCGGCGGACTCCGCACCGGCGGCTCCGCCGGAGACGCTCATATCCATCATTGTTCGTTGCCTTCCTGCGCCAGAAGACCGTCGATCTCGTCGAGCTTGGACCGATTGGTCGTCACAAATGCGTTGAATGAGGGGTCGGTACCCTGGCTCTGGCCAGTCGATGCCACACCTCCCGGAACAGGCTCGGGAAGCGCGCCTGGCGCTCCCGGTTGCGTCTCTATAGCCGCAGCCTTTTCAGAAGTGATTTCTTGATTAGAAGTGTTAGGGTTCGAGGCTTGTGTCAGGCTTGCCGGATCGGGAGCGCGCAGGATCTGCTCGGCAATCGATCGCGCCGCCTCCTGCAGCGCCTGATCGCGCGGTGAAAGCGTGTTGCCAGCGATGTCGCTGACATTCTTCGCCGCCCGGTCGATATCCTCGGTGGGAAGGCCGGCCATGCCGCCATAGAAATTCGCCAGCGGACCGAAGGCATTGTCGGTGCCGCCGCCAAGCGACTGCACACGCTCGACCGCCATGTGGGCCAGCTCCGGCTTACCCGCGATCGCGGCAGCGCGGGCGATGCGCAGATAGACCTCGCGTTGGCGCGGCGCGTCCATGAAGGACAGGATGTCGATGACATCCTGCGGCTTCACGTCGTGATCGTGGCCGACGACGAGCGTGACGAAAAGATCGGCGAACTGGCTGGCATAGGGCGAATGCAGGAAGCGCCTGATATAACGCTGCGAATAGGCCATTCCCCGGTCGAGCATCCCCTTGTCGACGCAGATGGCGACCGAGCGGCGCAGCGCCGCTTCCTCGACGATCGTGCCCGGCGCCGCAAGGCGCGCCTGGTCGTAGAGATCGAGTGCGTCTGCCGGCTTCGTCGCGATCAGCACGTTGCCGCCGATCAATGCAAGGTAAGGGCCGATCTTCTTGTCGCGGTATTCCCTGGCGGTCTCCTCCAGCGTCTTGGCGACGAGCAGCCCCTTGCCGCTCAGATATTTTCTGAGCACATCGGTAACACGGTTGTCGAAATAGCCGTTGACGTCGTGGACGATCAGATATTCCAGCGTCTGCGGATTGCCGCCGCTCATCGCGTAGATCAGCGCTGCGTCGACATTGCGGTCGTCATCGAAGACCGACGTATCGACGCTGCGCAGCCGCTCGTCGATCGTGCCCAGCATGAAGCGCTGCATCTCACCGGCCGAATGATCGCCGGAGACCACGGAATCCTGCACGAACTGCAGCGACCGCATCATCTTGTACGGCTCGAGATCGTCCGGATCCTGCGCCCTGCCTGCGGCCGACGAAAGCAACGCCAGGCCGAGGGCCACAAATCCGACATAGCGATACTGCCGACGCGCCATCCTGTTATCCTTGATCCGCCTGCACCAGAATCTCAATCCGGCGGTTGGTCGCGTTGAACGGGTCGGACGGCAGCTTCAGCCGACGGTCGGCGAAGCCCGAGACCTGGGAGATGCGCTTCTCGTCGAACCCGCCGCGCACGAGCATGTAATAGGCGCTCTGGGCGCGGTCCATCGAAAGCCGCCAGTTCTCATTCTGCCCGCCCTTGTACGGGCGCCCGTCCGTGTGGCCGCGGATGGCGACCGCGCCACCCCTCTCCTTCAGGATTGCGCCAATCTTTTCCATGGCGAGCACCATCTCCTGGCGTGGAACCGCAGAACCGATATTGAACATCGAATCGTCGTTCTGGTCGGAGATGCTGACCAGCAATCCGCCTTCGGATGCCGTCACGGTCAGGCCTTCGGCAAGCTTGCCGGCAACGCCGCCGATCTGCTGGGCGATCTGCTCCTGCAGCTGCTCGGCTTCCTTCTGCTGCTGCTCGGTCTCTGCCGCGCTCTTGTCGGCATCCTTCCGATGATCGGCGTCCTTTTGCGCTTCGGCCTTCTTATCGCCAGCCTTCTTGTCGCCGGACTTTTTGTCACCCGGCGCCTTGCCGTCCTTGGTCTCGGCCGCGGTCTTGGTTTCCTTGGGTTCCTGACCGGTGGCCTTCTGATCGGTGGTCAGCGGCATCGGCTTCATATCCTCGACCTTGGCGATCTCGGTTGTCCCGCTCTCGGCCGCCTGCTCGTCGTTCTTGCCCGGAGGGGTGGACTTGCCGGCTGTCGTGACCTCGACCTGCTTCGTCCAAAAATCTGGATCGAAGGGATCACGATAGGCCTCGCCGCCATCGGCACCGGTGGCCGGGCCGGAATCGGCGGCACCGCCATCGCCCTTGGCGCTGACATTGGCCTGCTGGCCGACTTCCTGCGCGATTTCGGCGAGAACCGAATAAGGATTTTCGAAGAAATCGGCCTCGGAATAATTGGTCTGGTCACCTGATGTCGATGTCTGATCGTCACCATCCGCCGCCGATTTGCCGTCGTTCGGGTTTTCTTCCTTCTGTTTCGACTTTTCCTGCTTCTCCTCGCCTTCGGCGTTGTCGACGGGCTTCTTCAGTCCCTTTTCGGTCGGCTTTTCGTCGGAGAGCTTGATCGGATTGAAATAGGTCGCGACCGAGGCCTTGGTCTCCTCATTGGCGGCATTGACCAGCCACATGACCAGGAAGAACGCCATCATCGCCGTCATGAAGTCGGCATAGGCAATTTTCCACGCACCGCCATGGGCGCCATCGTGATCACCGCCGCCATGTCTCTTGACGATGATGATCTCGTTCTTGCCGTGGTGGTGGTTTTCGCCTTCGCTCATTCGAGAACTTTCTTCAAGCTGGCCGCCCAGGCGGACATACGGGTGACGATGACGGATTCACCGATTTCGACGGCAAGATCGATATCGTCAGTCTCAACGTGTCGAACCGCCCCGGCATGTTCGCCGAGTTCGGCCGTTAGGAGTTCGAAAAGCCGGGTCGGCCCGCGCACGACAATCGGGCCGGCGGCACCCTCGAGGATCGCGTCACGCAGCAGGACGGCGAGGCTTTCGGCAGCCTTGGCGGCCAGCGCTTCGGTCATCACAGGTGCTAAGGCGACGGCGGCGCCGGCGCTGACCAGCTGTGCGACCTCTTCGGCGATATCGCGAATGCGGGAGCCAATGACCGCCGCCGCCTCGACTTCGTAGCGAAGCTTCAGCTCCTCGAACTCACGCGCATGGACCTCGGCCAGCGCCCGCGCCTCGGCTTGGAATTTCTCGGTCAAATCAGCGGTGGCTGCGGCATGACCTTGCGCATAGGCTTCGCGGCGCTCCGCCTCGACGTCGATTGGCGGTTCGCTTGGCATTTCGGGAAAACCGTCGCCGCCGAAATCGTCGATGTCGATGATCGGCGCTGACGGTTCCGGTTCACCGAAGTCCTTCAAATACCGGGAAAGCGTAATGCTCATAAAAAACCATCCAGCATTCGGGAGGCATGCAGCATATCCACCCCCGCTCAAAACGACCTTGCGCGCCGGCATGTCGCTTCGAAACGGGCAAGGGCTTCACCTTGCGCCGGCACGGATTCGGACGATGCCTTCGTGCCGGAAACTAGGAAGTCAAACTTGCGCGAGGATGAATGGCGCCGCCATCCGCGATCGCGCTCACCTTTATTCCAGCAGAATCAGAATCTTGCTCGAAGCCGTGTTGAGGATCGAGATTGCTTCGACAGCCATCTGCTTCTGGGTTTCGATCGCCTTCTGCCGGATCGAAGCCTCGTCCATGTCGGTATCGACGAGCGCACCGACGCTCTTGTCGATCGAATCGGCGAGATCGGCAGTGTAATCTATCTGATCGTCGATACGCGTCTTCATCACGCCGATCGAAGCAGCCGTCGTCGTCAGCGAGGAGAGCAGCGAGTCGGTCACATCAAGCATATCGGTGAGTTGCGCATCGGTCGTATTCTGGCCGATCGCAATTTCCGTCCCTGTCGTCGGCGTGGCCGAGTTGGCGTTCAGCAGATAGTAGTTGCGCGCCGTCGCGCCGTTGTTGTTGATCGCATTGGCGTCGACCGCCTTGGTGAACAGGCCACCGCTCGCATTGTTCTCGTCGATGAGGATGGTCTGCGACGACGGGAAATCGATGGTCCGGGCCTGATATTCGCCGGTCGGAGCGCGCACGAAGCTTGAGATGACCGACCATGTCGGGGGCGCCGTGGTATTGCCGTTCAGCAGCCAGTTCTCGCCCGCAAACGAGGTCGATTCAACGACCGTCTGCAGTTGCTGTTTGTATTCGCTGATCTCGGCGTTGATCTTGTCCTTGTCGGTGCCCGGCTCTTTCGCCGACACAAGCTTGGCACGAATCTGGCCCATGAGATCGATCGCCGAATTCATCGCCGTGTAGGTCGCGTCCACCTTGGCCGCGCCGAGACCGAGCGCATCCCCGATCGTCCCGAGATTGGTGCTGTCCGAGCGCATGACGGTCGCAACCGACCAGTAGGACGCATCGTCGGCGGCCGTCTCGATACGATATCCCGAGGACACTTGCTGCTGGGTCTGGCCGGCTTCTTTGTTGATGCTGCGCAGCACCGCAAGCGCATTCACCGCGGCCGCGCTGGTAATCTTAACGGTCATCGACAGGCTCTCGGAGTAAGGTAAAAGGGCAGGCCGGATTGCCGGCGGCGACTAAAGTGGCGTCATGCCTCCGGCAGCGTTTCTACCGGCGTGTCGCAAAAGCAAATCAACTCAAAGCGAGGTTAACTCGATATCAACCTGTTCGGCAAGAGCGCGGCGCTGAACTCGCCGCGCCGATCACGGCGGCAGGCAAGCTATTGATATAAAAGAAAAAACCGCGCCGTTTCGGGCGCGGTCCGGGAGGCTTTCTGCTTGCTGCCGAACGATGGCGCAAGATTCGGTCCAGCTTCAGCGCCTGGCTTAGCTGCGGAACAGCGTGAGGATGTTCTGCGCGCTGGAGTTGGCGATCGACAGCGACTGGATAGCCAGTTGCTGCTGCGTTTGCAAGGCCGTCAGCTTGCTCGATTCCTCTTCCATATTGGCGTCAACGAGGCGGCCGACGCCCGAGTCAATCGAATCACTGAGTGCTCCAACGAAGTTTTCCTGCAGTTCGATGCGCGTGGAAATAGAGCCGAGCTGCGAGGCAGCCTTGGTCATGGCATCCAGGCCAGCCTCGATCGAGGTCAGGGCCATGGAAATCTCAGGCGAACCGAAGGTGCTGATGTCCATCGAGTAGATCGAGCCGATAGTGCCGTATGATGTGCCGATAATGCCGGAGCTCGTGTCGATCGTGCCAGTCGAGGTCATGCCGAAGAGAACGTTGCCCATGGAGCTCGTGTCCAGGATGTAATCGGTCGTCTTGACTGAGACATTGCCGCTGCCATCGCGCACGAAAGTAGAAACGACGCTCTTGGTGCCGTCAGCACCAGCAACCCAGTTTTCACCGGAGAAGGAAGCCGACTGCGCGATGCTCAGGAGCTGCTGTTGCAGCTGGCCGATTTCTTCCTGGACCTTGGTCTTGTCGACGCCCTTTTCGGTCGCGGCGACGATCTTCGCCTTGATTTCGCTGATGATGTCGATGGCGCTGTCCATGGCAGAGTAAGCGGTGTCGACCTTGGCGGCGCCGAGGCCGAGGGCGTCGGAGACGGCGGAGAGTGCCTTGTTGTCCGAACGCATCGTCGTTGCGATCGACCAGTAAGCCGCGTTGTCGGCTGCCTTTTCGACGCGGTAGCCCGATGATACGCGATTCTGCGTAGCCTCAAGGCCGTCATTGATTCCGCGGAGTGTCTGAAGCGCGGCCATGGCCGCGACGTTGGTCAAAATGCTGGTCATGAAATGATTGCCCCTTGTCGGCAGATGGAAAAAAGGGACATTCCGGAACGCTACCGGGAACGGGGACCAGCCTCATGCCTGTTAACCGATTCTTAGATTTGGTTAACCCACCGTCTCGTTGACCTGAGAAAACAGCATTATGGTTAATCGATCGTTAACGGACATTAAAAAAACCGCGCTCCATAGAAGCGCGGCTCGTTGCTGGGGGCTCGCCGGAGACCGGCGGGCCGATGTTTTCTGCGGTTATTAGCCGCGGAACAGCGTGAGGATCGTCTGCGAAGAGGAGTTCGCGATCGACAGCGATTGCACGGCCAGCTGCTGCTGGGTCTGCAGAGCGCTGAGCTTGGAGGATTCTTCTTCCATGTCGGCGTCGACGAGGCGGCCGACACCGGAGTCGATCGAGTCGCTGAGTGCGGACACGAAGTTTTCCTGCAGTTCGATGCGCTTGGAGACCGAGCCGAGAGCAGCGCCGGCGCTGGTCATGGACTTCAGAGCCGATTCAACGTTCGTCAGAGCCGACTGGATCTCGCCGAGGGTGAAGTTGGTGATGTCCATCGCGTAGACAGAACCGGTCGCGCCATTCGACGTGCCGAGAATACCCGTGGAGGTTTCGACTGCCCCGCCGCTCATGCCGAACAGAACGTTGCCCACGCTGCTATCGTCGAGCACATAGTCGGTCATCACGACCGACACGGCGTTGGAGCCGTCACGGACGAAGGAGGCAACGACATTCTTGGTGCCGGAAGCGCCGGCCACCCAGTTTTCACCCGAGAAGGAAGCCGACTGAGCGACGCTCATCAGCTGCTGCTGCAGCTGGCTGATTTCTTCCTGGACCTTGGCCTTGTCGACGCCGTTTTCAGTGGCGGCAACCAGTTTGGCCTTGATGTCGCCGACGACGTCGATGGCGCTGTCCATGGCGGAATAAGCGGTGTCGACCTTAGCGGCGCCGAGGCCGAGAGCGTCGGAAACAGCCGAGAGAGCTTTGTTGTCCGAACGCATGGTCGTTGCGATGGACCAGTAAGCAGCGTTGTCGGAAGCCTTGCCGACGCGATAGCCGGACGAAACGTGAGCCTGGGTTGTCTGGAGACCCTGGTTGATGCCACGGAGAGTCTGGAGGGCTGCCATTGCAGCGTTATTGGTGTTGATGCTCGTCATAGTTTAATTGCCCCTTGTTGGCAGATTTTAAGAAGGGACATTCCGGATTTTCGGCCGGCCCACAGCGATCAGCATCATGCCTGCTAACCATTTTTTGTTAAGGTTAACTCGCCGTTTCGATGGGCCTAGAAAACACCAAGATGGTTAAGGAAAGCTAAATCCAAACTGGAAATTACTTAAAAATATCTGAGACTTAGAAGAGTTTTCATTAACCTTATGTTAAAACATTTCGCGGCCGGGGATGACCCGGCCGCGAAACTTGGAAACCTTGTGCCGACCGGTCTTAGCGGAACAGCGACAGGATGTTCTGCGAAGAGGAATTCGCGATCGACAGCGACTGGATCGCCAGCTGCTGCTGGGTCTGCAAGGCGCTGAGCTTGGAGGATTCTTCTTCCATGTTGGCATCGACCAGACGGCCGATACCGGAGTCGATCGAGTCGCTGAGCGCGGACACGAAGGTGTCCTGATTGTCGATGCGCTTGGAGAGCGAGCCGAGAGCAGCGCCGGCGCTGGTCATCGACTTCAGAGCCGATTCGACGTTCGTCAGAGCCGACTGGATCTGGCCGGCGGTGAAGCTGGTGATGTCCATCGCGTAGATCGAGCCGGTCGCACCATTCGAAGTACCGAGGATACCGGTGGAGGTTTCGACCGAACCGCCGCTCATGCCGAACATTACGTTGCCCGCGCTGCTGTCGTCGAGAACGTAGTCGGTCGTGGTTACCGAAACGGCGTTGGAGCCGTCGCGGACGAAGGAGGATACGACGCTCTTCGTGCCGTCAGCGCCGGCAACCCAGTTTTCGCCATTGAAGGAAGCCGACTGGGCGATGCTGAGGAGCTGCTGCTGCAGCTGACCGATTTCTTCCTGAACCTTGGCCTTGTCGACGCCGTTTTCAGTGGCGGCAACCAGCTTGGCCTTGATGTCGCCGACGACGTCGATGGCGCTGTCCATGGCGGTGTAAGCGGTGTCGACCTTCGCAGCGCCAACGCCGAGGGCGTCGGAAACAGCGGAGAGTGCCTTGTTGTCCGACCGCATGGTCGTTGCGATCGACCAGTAAGCAGCGTTGTCAGAAGCCTTTTCAACGCGATAGCCCGACGAAACGTGGTTCTGCGTCTGGTTGAGGCCCTGGTTGACGCTACGCAGCGTCTGGAGAGCGGCCTGTGCGGAAGTGTTCGTGTTAATGCTTGTCATAAATCTGTCCCCTGGAAACTAGATACAAAAAGGAGGACATACCGGACTATAGTACCGGCGATGACGGACCAGCTTCATGCTACTCGGCGCCTTTTTTTGTTTGGCCCAAACCCGTCATGTCCAGGGCAATCTCGCAGCCAATGCTTGCCAACTTCTTAAAAATACTGGCCTCAAGCCGGCTCCTCGCAGGGCATAGTTAATGCTTGCTGAATATATTCCTCTACATTCTAATTCTCTTGGAAAGTAAGCGTTTTCCCTGCGGAAAAGCGGCCATTTCGCCGGGAAAACAGAGGTTCGTCAACTCACCGGTTTCAAGCAAGCTTCGAATGCCAATGTGGCAGGCGCCGGGATAGCACCATCGGACCGATCCACCCGTTTTCGGGGAGGACAAACCGTGCATGCGCCGGGCGATCGACCGCCATTGCCAGAACATTTCCTTCACGGAGTTGGGTTTTGAACAGCAAAGTTTCGTTCTCTGCGGCATCCAAGGATTACCAGATGGGCCGCTACACACAGTCCCTGGCGACGCTCAACCAGTTGATGGATATCCAGCAGGACGCCAAGACCTATGCGCTGCTGGCCAAGAACCTCGTGCAGCTCGGATTCAAGGCCGACGCCGCGAAAGCCTATGGCCTGGCCGGCAACTGCGAAGGACCGAACGCCTACGAATACCAGAAACAGGCCGCCAAGCTGCATTACGAGACTGGCAACGAGGACGAAGCGCTGCTGATCGCCATGCGCAACCTTGCCAAAGCGCAGGAAGATGCCGAACTCGCTTTCATCATCACCGCGATCTATCTGAAGCGCCAGCAGCGCGATATCATCCGTCCGTTCAAGACGGTGCTGTCGGAAAGCATGAATCCCGACCACATGCGTCTGGCGGCCCTGCTGCTCAGCGACGATCTCAACGATGCAACCAACCAGAAGCTGGCGCGCAACCTCTTCAAGCGTTTTCCAGGCAATCACGCCTTCCGCTTTCTCCACCTTGTTTTCGCCCGCGAATTCAACGAATTCGAAGAGGCAGCCAAGCATCAGGCGGTGATCGACGCGGCCCTTGCGAAAGGCGATATCGAGATCCTGCGCAAAGACAACCCGTTCTATCACCTGCACTGGTGCGGCAACGAGGACTTCAACCGCTATGCGACGATCGGCACCACACCTCTCAACCACGAACGGGTGACCTTCCGCCGCAACCAGCCGCACATCTGGTCGGACAAGATCCGCATCGGCTACATGTCGTCGGACTTCTGGGACCGGCACGCGACGATGAAGCTGCTGCAACGCATCCTCGAACTGCACGACAAGGATCGGTTCGAGGTGACGCTCTTCTGCCATACAGGCCCGGAATACCTAAAGCACAACGACACCGATCGCAGCCGTTGGGGCAGGATCGTCACCGTTCACGGCTTCTCCGACCGGGCGATGCTGGAAACGGTGCGCGCGCATAATATCGACATCATGGTCGACCTGAAGGGTCATACATCAGGCAGCCGCGCGACTGCTTTCAACCTGCCGCTGGCGCCGGTACATGTCGGCTGGCTCGGTTTTCCCGGCAGCACCGTCAATATCGACCTGGACTATGTCATCGGCGACCATTCGGTGTTGCCCGAGGTGGCCAAGCCTTTCTATCACGAAAAATTCTGCCGACTGCCGGAAAGCTACCAGCCGAACGATCCGATGCATCGTCCGAAGCCGCGCGCCGTCACCCGTGAGCAGCTCGGCCTGCCGGAAGATGCCTTCATCTTCGCCTCCTTCAACGGCAACCGCAAGATTACGCCTGAGGTAATCGACAGCTGGTGCCGCATTCTCAAGCGCGCGCCGAACAGCGTGCTCTGGCTGATGGCGAATTCGCCGCGCAACCAGGCAAATCTCTTGAAGCAGTTCCAGGCGGCAGCCATTTCGCCCAAGCGGATCATCTTCTGCCCTCGCGCTCCCTACGAACAGCACATCGACCGTCAGCAGGCGGCCGACCTCGGCATCGACACCTTCCCCGTCAACGGCCACACGACCACCTCGGAGCAGCTCTGGGGCGGCCTGCCGGTTCTGACCGTCAAAGGCACCAACTTCGCCTCACGCGTCAGCGAGAGCCTGCTGCGGGCCATCGACCTACCCGACCTCGTCGCAAGCGACCTGCAGGACTACGAGGATATGGCCGTGGAACTGGCCGAGAATCCCGGGCGGATCGCCGAATACAAGGCACATCTCAAGGAGAAGCGCTATATTGCGCCGCTCTTCGATGCCGAACGGTTCTGCGACCATCTGGAGCAGGCCTATGAAATCATGGCCGCGCGCGCCAAGCAGGGTCTCGCACCCGACCACATGGACATCGCGGCGCTGCCGCCGCGCACCGCGCCGTTCGCCGCGGAGTGAGGCTTTTAACGCCACGAAAGAACCCGCCGGGGCAATCCGGCGGGTTTTCACGTTTGGAAAAGGAAGAGGCCGCAGCCTGTCAGTTGAATGAGCGCACCAGGCTGCCGACAAGCAGGTTCCAGCCGTCGATCAGCACGAAGAAGAGAATTTTGAACGGCAGCGAGATCGAGGTCGGCGGCAGCATCATCATGCCCATCGCCATGGTGATGGTAGCGACGATCAGGTCGATGACGAGGAACGGCAGGACGACGAGGAAGCCGATCTCGAAGCCGCGGCGAATCTCGGAAATCATGAAGGCCGGGATCAGCACACGGTAGTCGATCGGATCGGTCGTCTGGATATTTTGTCCGCGTTCACGCGCCAGATCGACGAAGAGCGCCAGATCCTTGTCGCGGGTATTGGCCGACATGAAGGTGCGGAACGGTTCGGCGATCCGCTGGACCGCCTCGGTTTCGTTGATCTGATTGGCAAGCAGCGGCTGCACGCCGTTCTGCCAGGCCTGATCGAAGGTCGGCGACATGACGTAGAAGGTCATGAACAGCGACAGCGACAGAAGGATCATGTTGGAGGGCGTGGAGGAGAGGCCCATGCCTGAGCGCAGGATCGAGAAGGCGATGATGAAGCGCGGGAAGCTCGTCACCATGATCAGGATGCCCGGCGCGACCGAAAGAATGGTCAGCAGGCCGAAGGTGCGGATGATCCAGGCGGCGACGGAGCCATCGACCGGCACGTTCAACAGGTTAGTCGGCAGCTGCTGTGCCACCGCCAGTTCCGGTACCGCTATCATGGCGGCAAGGAAAACTATGAGACGAATCATTCGATGACAAATGTCCTGAACATGACCTTCGATACGCGCCCTTGCGAGCGAAGGTCAACACGTTCCTGTATGTCATCCTTGAGATATTGAAAGCCCCGCGGCCCCTCGATCTGCTGCAGGGAAACGGTCCTGATATATGCGAGGATATCCTGATGAATATCCTCGGAAACCTTGACATCCGGCGGCCCGTTGAAGAGCAGCGCGACCTCAAGTCGGACCCAGTTTTCGGAGGGGTAAGCGAGATTCGACGTGATCGGCTCGAGCTGGACGACGTTGTTGGCCTCGGTGGAGATGTGGGCCAGGCCTTCCTCACCCTTTTTCTTCGCTTCGGCGTCCTTGGCCTGCTCGGCCTCCTTGGCGCCCTTGATGTTGGGCGCGACGATCGTGCCGACCGCCCAGCCGCCACCGGCGCCGAGCAGCGTCAGGACGGCGACGCCGATGATCGTCATCAGCGTGCCGGATTTCTTCTTTGATTGATCTGCGCTTGCGTCTGGCTCTGCCATCGTCGTTCAGCCTCAAAGCGGCGAGAAAAGATCGACGGCCTGCTGGCCGCGCGGAGGCTGCTGCACTTCCATCAGGCGGCCGCGGCCACCGTAGGAGATGCGGGCTTCGGCGATCTTGTCGTAGGAGATCTGGTTTTCGGCATTGACGTCCTGCGGACGAACGATACCGGCGACGTTCAGGATACGCAGTTCCTGGTTCAATCGGACTTCCTGCGAGCCCGATATGACGAGGTTGCCGTTTTCGAGAATGCCGGTGACGACGGCGGCGACCAGCAACGTCAGCTTGTCGGTGCGCTCGATCTTGCCCTTGCCGTCGGTGCTGGTGTCGGAGCCATAGGTCAGGTCGGTCTTGGACTCAGGCGTCCAGCCGAAGATCTGGGCGTTGACGTCCCAGTTCATGCCGCTCGAATTCTTGCGGCTGCGGTTGGTCTCGTTGTCGAAAGAACCCTTGTCGTTGATCTGAATGTCGACGGTCAGGATGTCGCCGACGTTGAGCGCGCGTGCATCCTTGAAGAGCGCCGCCTGTGAATCGCTCCACAGCGAATAACCCTGCGCCACAGCGCGCGGCTGCTTCGGATAAAGCGCCATCTGCGGCGTCTGGCCGTAGGCAAGGCCGCTGCCGATCGGGCTCATGGCGGGCGCACGGCCGATCTCGCTGACTGCCGTCGGAGACTGGCAACCCGCAAGGAGTGCGAGGGCGGCAATCGCGGCCGGGAGACGCATATTCATGAAGGATCCTTCGACGTATTGGGATCGGACGCACTGGCGATGACGCTGGCGATGGCCGCGGCCTTCTTCGCGTCCATCTCGTTGAGGATGAGGCTCGACTGACGCGGTCCGAGCCGCATGATCACGGCGGAGGCCACCTCGATCTTCATATCCTGCAGCTGGAGTGCGGCCACATCCGGCTTCATCTTCTTATAGATCTCAGTGAGGCCGGCTTCAGCCTGCTTCAGGAAATCGTCGCGCCGCTTCAGCCAGTCCTGGTATTCGGCCTTGCGTTTATCCATTTCCGCCATGCGGGCGTCGATGTCGGCGCGAAGCTTTTCCAGCTCCTGCTTCTGCAGGAGGTAACGCTGGTCGCGGGCGGGGTCGGCGATGTTGGTGCAGAACTGCTTGACCTCGTCCTGGGAGATGATGTCTCCCGCCGGCGCATGCTCCTGCGCGAAGGCGCCCGGGATCGACAGAAGGACGAGGCCTGCTGCGGGCAGCGCCAGCCGGCGCAGCAATTGCAGGACCGTCATGTCAGGGTTGATGAACTTTATCATTGCAGCACAAGCTCCGCCTGCAGGGCGCCTGCCGACTTGATGCCCTGGAGAATGGCGATGATGCCATCCGGCTTCACGCCGATATTGTTGAGACCGGCGACGAGGGTCCTGAGGTCGGGACCGTCGATGATGGCGACGCGCCCGCCGGTCTGCTCAGCCGCGATATCGGTCTGCGGCTGGACGGCGGTCCGGCCCTGCGAGAAAGGTTCGGGCTGGATGATCTGCGGCGTCTCGGTAACCTGAACCGTCAGTGTGCCGTAGCTGACTGCAACCGGCGAAACGCGGACGTCCGAGCCGATGACGATCGTTCCGGTGCGCTCGTTGATGACCACCTTGGCCGGCGTATCGGTTTCGACGATGAGATTTTCGAGGTCGGCCATCAGCCGGGTGAGATCGGCCGTGCGCGGCTTCTGGATCACCACTTCCTGCGAATCCTTGGCTTCGGCGACCGGGCCGCCGAAGCGTGCCGAGGCATAACCGTTGACGATGTCGGCGATGCGGATTGCCGTCGAGAAGTCGGGGTTGCGCAGCTGCAGGACGAGATTGACCGAGTCCTTGAAGCGCGACGGAAGTTCGCGTTCGATGATCGCGCCGCCGGGCACGCGGCCGGCGGTCGTCACGCCTTCGGTCACCGTTGCGGCCTGGCCCTGCGCCTGAAATCCGGAAACGATGGCGGCGCCCTGCGCGACGGCATAGATCTGGCCGTCGGCGCCGGAAAGCGAGGTCATGACGAGCGTGCCGCCGCGCAGCGACGTCGCATCGCCGAGCGAACTCACCGTCACGTCGATGCGGCTGCCGGGGCTAGCGAAGGGCGGCAGGTTGGCGGTGACCATGACGGCCGCCGTGTTCTTGGCGTTGGACTGGCCGCCCTGAGTCGAGATGCCGAGATTCTGCAGCATCGCCCGCATCGACTGCTCGGTGAAAGGCGAGGCACGGAAGCCGTCGCCGGTTCCCTGCAGACCGACGATCAGGCCATAACCGATCAGCTGGTTGTCACGGCCGGCCTGAAGCGAAGCGATATCCTTGATGCGGGAGGTCAGCGCCCAGGCGGGCGCGACGTCGGCCAGGCTCATGGCGAAGACCGCGACAAGGGTCAAGAAACGGAAGAACAATTTCATTTTGCCCTCACATGGACCGTGCCGTCCGCAAGCACCGTGCCGCTGACGATAACCCCGGAATCCATATTGCGTGCGCGCACGACCTGCCCGGTCGAGCCGTCTTCGAGCGGCGAGCCGGCAGCCGAGATCGTCATCGCGCCAAGCGAAAAGACCAGGCGGATCGACGAGCCGCGGGTCACCGTATAGGCTTCGCGCAGGCCCGAAACCGAAATCGTGCGGCCCGGCAGCAACGTGCGCTTGGAGACCATGCCCTCGACCTGGGATATGGATTTGGCAAAATCGCCGGCGAGGTTGGGGTTGGTGACCTCGACCTCCTGAAGCTGGCTGGCCGACAGTGTGTCGCCGGGGTAGATGATCGTCGTCGGGACGACGGCATAACCCATGCCGGCACCCGCGTCCGCGGGCAAGAAAATGCCCGCGACTGCGATCGTGGCTGCCGCCACCCATCCTGAGATGTGTCCTGCCCGGCAAAACATCATGTTTCGGCCCTTCCCTCTACTTCAGGTTCTTGCTGACGACGGTGGCCATTTCGTCAGCGGTGGTGATCACCTTGGAATTCATTTCGTAAGCGCGCTGGGCCGAGATCAGCTCGGTAATTTCCTTCACCGGGTCGACGTTCGAGGATTCCAGATAGCCTTGCTTCATGTAGGCGAAACCTTCCTCGTCGGGATTGCCGACGACGGCTTCGCCGGAGGCAGCCGTTTCCTGGAAGAGATTGTCGCCGATCGGCTGGAGGCCGGCCTCATTGACGAAATCGGCAAGCGTCAGCTGGCCAAGCGTGGTCGCGGTCGTCGCGCCGGGCAGCTTGGCCGAAACCTGGCCCGAGCGGCTGATCGTCAGCTCGGTCGAGCCCGTCGGAATGGTGATGCCGGGAAGGACCTCGTAGCCGTCGATGGTGACGAGCTGGCCCTGCTCGTTCTTGTTGAAGGCGCCGGCACGGCTGTAGAGCGTCGTACCGTCGGTCGACTGGATCTGAAAGAAGCCCTTGCCGATCAGCGCCACGTCGAGGTCGTTGCCGGTCTGGGTCAGTTCGCCCTGGAGATGCAGGTTGCGCACCGCCGAGGTCTGGACGCCGAGGCCGATATTGGCGCCTTCCGGGACGACGGCCTGGTTGGCGCGGTTGGCGACACCCTTGGCGCGTTCGGTCTGGTAGAGAAGATCGGAGAATTCGGCGCGAGCGCGCTTGAAACCCGTCGTATTGATGTTGGCGATATTGTTCGCGATGACTTCCAGATTGGTCTGCTGGGCATCCATGCCCGTTGCTGCGATGGCGAGCGCTCTCATGTGTTCGTCCTCAATTCAGTTACATCTGCATCTTGGTGACTTCGAGAAAGGCCGAGACGACCTTGTCACGGATGGCGATCGCGGTCTGCAGCGTCTGCTCGGCCTGGAGCATGGAATCGACGACTTCACGCGTCGTCGCCGTGCCCTTGATGCCGGCAAAGGACATGCTTTCCGCACCCTTCAGGCTGGTGACCGCGTCGGTTGCCATGTTGCCCATGACGGAGGCAAAGCTCATGCCGTTGGCCGCACCTGCGGTGCCCGGCATGGTGACGGCAGACGACGAGGCGGAATTTTCGGTGTCGACGGCGCCAAGCGCTCGGGTCATCGAAAGGTTGCTGACATTCTGGACGCTGCTGATCATTATTATTGGCTCTTCAGGAGGTCGATCGTGGAGGAGATGAGATCGCGGGTCTGCTTGATGGTCTGCAGATTGGCGTCATACGAGCGGTTGGCTTCGCGCATGTCGGCCATCTCGACGAGGATGTTGACGTTCGGCAGTTTGACGACGCCCTTCTGATCCGCGGCCGGATTGCTGGGGTCGAATTCGGTGCTGAAGTCGCCTTCGTCGACGCCGACCTTCTTGACATCGACCGTCTCGACGCCGCTGGCGCGATCCATCTGCTGGCCGAAGGTGATCGTCTTACGGCGATAGGGGTCGGCTCCAGGCGTGTCGCCGGTCGAGCGAGCGTTAGCGATGTTTTCCGAAACGATGCGCAGGCGCGTCGACTGCGCCTCGAGCCCGGAACCGGCGATTTTCATTGCTGCTGAAAGCGGATCCATGATTTTTACTTCCTGACGGTCATCAACATCATGCGGTTGAAAGAACTGACCAGCGAGGTGTTCAGATCGTACTGGCGCTTGATATCGCCCGACTTGGAGAGCTCTTCGGCCACACCGACGGTATTGCCTGATTCCTGGACGCCGATTTCCTGGTCGAGTGCGGCGTCCTTGACGTCGATATCGCCGCTGGCGCTGAAATCATTGCCGCTGAGATGGGCCGGATTGGTGCGCGTCATGGTGATGTCGGACTTGTCCAGCACGGCGTCGAAGGGCGTGACGTCCTTGGCGTGGAACTTCGGGGTGTTGGCATTCGCGATGTTGCCGGCAACAACCTGCTGACGGATCGTCAGCCATTCCGCCTGTCGCGAAGCCAAGTCGAAAAGTTGGATCGGTTGCATGAGACTCTCCGTTTTTACTGTCCCGAACCTAGTGCGGTAATCTTGCGTGGGACTTACGGGAATTCAGGTTTCAAGGCGCTTTTCGGGCAGCGCTGCGCTCAAAAAAACAGGGGCTCCGGCCGGTTCGCGGCGGAGCCCCTGTTGCCTTCGGCGTTGGCCGACAGGTTCAATTATTCTGGTAGGTATCGCCCTTGGAGGTAACGATCACCCATTTGCCGTCGCGCTGCTCGAGTGTCGCTAGGCGGCTCTCGTCGGGCAGGATCGAACCGATGCGCACCACATACATACCCGAGGGATCCTCGATCAGCGCCCGGCCGTTGGAAACGTGCAGCAGGCGGAAGGAAGACTTGCCAGGGAAAGGCTGATCCTCGGGTATGGGGCGGCCATTGCGTTCCTTGCCGAGGTCGGAAACCGTTGCCGTCGTCAGCGGATCGATCGGCGGGGCCTTTTTGTCCGGCTCGTTCTTGTTGATCATGGCAAGCGGCGAGACGCTGAAGACGTTGCGGGCCGGCCAATCCGGCAATTCGCGCGAATTGTCGCTGGCGGCGACGTTGATGCCGAACTTATCTTCGTTGAAAAATACATACCACGGAAAGAAGGCGGAAGCGCCGGCAAGCGCCAGGCCGGTGAAAGTCAGAAGCCGATCCAGGATGACGGTCTTCCGGCGCTGCTTCAGAGAAGCGATGCGTTCGTCGTCGAATTCAGCCACGTCTATCTCCTCTGAATGGGTGCGCCCTGATTGCCCATACCGGCTGCAGCTTTGAGCGCGCCGGCGAGATCGGCGAAGGCATCGGCCGAGTCGCGGTCGCCCGGCGACTGTTTCAGGACGTCGTAAATGATCGGTACCTGCTTGACCGCCATATCGAGATCGGGATCGGCACCCTGGCGGTAACCGCCGATTAGGCGCAGGTCGCGTGTTTCCTCGAAGCGATGGATCAGCACCTTCAGCCGCGAGACCAGCTTTTCCTGGTCCGGCGTCCAGGCCTTGCGGGCAAGACGCGAAATCGAGGCTAGCGGATCGATCGGTGGGTAACGCCCTTCTTCGGCGAGGCTGCGTTGCAGGACGATATGACCGTCGAGGATGCCGCGCGTCGAATCAGCGATCGGGTCGTTGTGGTTGTCGCCGTCGACGAGAATCGAGATGATCGCCGTGATGGTGCCGGCGCCCTCGGGGCCGGGACCAGCGCGCTCCAGCAGGCGCGGCAGCTCGGTGAACACGGAAGCCGGGTAACCGCGTGCGATCGGCGGCTCGCCGGAGGCAGTCGCCACCTCGCGGATCGCATGGGCGAAACGCGTGACGCTGTCGACGATGAAGAGAACATTCTCGCCCTTGTCGCGGAAATGTTCGGCGATGGTGACGGCCGTCAGCGGCGCCATCTTGCGCAGCATCGGGCTCTCATCGCTGGTTGCAACGACGGCGATAGCCTTCTTCATATTGCTGCCGAGCGTATCCTCGATGAATTCACGCACCTCGCGGCCGCGTTCGCCGACAAGCGCAATGACGACCTTGTCGAAGGCGTCGGCGCGGGCGAGCATGGACAAAAGCGTCGACTTGCCGACACCGGAACCGGCGAAGATGCCGAGGCGCTGCCCGAGGCAGAGCGGCGAGAAGATGTCGATCGCGCGTACGCCGGTCTTGAAGCCGGTCTGGACACGCTTGCGGGTCATCGAGGGCGGCGCGGTATTGGCGATCGAGCGGCGATCGAGGCCCTCGGTGATCGGACCCAGCCCATCGATCGGTTCGCAGAGCGAGTTGACGGTGCGCCCGCACCAGCTGTCAGACGGTGAGATACGAAACGCGCCCTTGCGGATGACCGTATCGTCGATGCCGATCGGCTCGCCTGGTTCGATTGGGCAGACATAAATAAGGTCCGGCTCGACGCGAACGACCTCACCGAGATGGACGCCGGTCGCCGATTTATGGGCGACAAACTCACCGAGGCGAACATGGCGGGAGAGACCGCGAACCGTGTAGTGGCCTGCGGCGATGGTCTGCACGCGACCGCCATGGGCAACCGCGAACTCCGGCGATGCGTATCGGTCGACGAGATCTGCCAGATGCGCCAGTTTTGGGGAAAGACCGTCCTCGGACAGTAGTGTGGTGCTCATGCTTAGCGGCTACCCCCAAGCGTCTGCACGGCTTCCTTGAAGGAATCCTCGCTGTCGCGCATCAGCGACGAGACGCTTTCGAAGGCGCGGTTGACTTCGATCAGCTGGGTGATCTCGCGCATGGCGTTGACGTTGGAGTTTTCGAGATAACCCTGCTCGACGCCGACATTGAAGCGGTCGACGACGGCGCGCGGCTGGTCAGTGGTCATGATGCCGCTGTTTTCGTAGCGTAGGTATCCCTTGCTGACATCGGCCTCGAACAGCCCGAGCGAGGCGACCTGGCGGTCGCCCTGGTAGATGATGCCGTCGGTGCCGACGGCCGGCTCGCCGCCCTTCGAGTTGAGCTGGATGGGGGCGCCGCCGGCGTCGAGAACGGGATATCCGCGGATCGACACGAGTTCGCCGGTATCCTTGAGCGTGAAGCGGCCGTCCCTCGTCAGCACGCGGCCTGCCGGCGTATCGAGCGAGAACCAGGCATCACCTTTGACGGCGAAATCGAGCATGTTGCCGGTGTGCTGCAATTCGCCATTTCCCTCGTTCAGATAGTCGTTGCCCTGGGAAACGAAGGCGACCTTGGTGTTGAGCTTGTTCTTGGAGTTCGCCACCATCTCGTCGAACTTCACCTCGGTGGCGCGAAAGCCGGTCGTGTTCACGTTCGCCATGTTGTCTGCGATGGTGGTCAGGCGCTTTTCGAGCGCCATCTGCGACGACAGTGAAACATAAAGACCGGATTGCATGTCGGTAAGCTCCAAGCATTGGCGATGAACGGAACGAAAAGCCGGGCGTCGTCTTTGTGATTCGGCCGGGATTTCGCTGAGGCGGCATCTCAGAAACGGGTGCGGACACCCATTCGTCTCCTTTAGCCTGACGGCAGATGCTTGCGCGAAGCTGGCACGCGGAAATGCCCCGCGACCAGCCCTTTCATCAGCCTCACGCAAGGCAGAAATCCTATCCGTCTCAGAGAAAAGCAACGTTCAGATTGGGCTGA
This sequence comes from Rhizobium sp. NZLR10, assembly GCF_019685125.1. Classification (NCBI taxonomy): domain Bacteria; kingdom Pseudomonadati; phylum Pseudomonadota; class Alphaproteobacteria; order Hyphomicrobiales; family Rhizobiaceae; genus Rhizobium; species Rhizobium sp. NZLR10. The sequence goes on from NZ_JABDWE010000008.1 coordinate 138,873, forward strand.
CGATGAATATTATTATCGGATTTATTGTTGTCTGCGGCTGCATCGTCGGCAGCTTCATGGCGATGGGCGGCGAAGTGAACGCGCTGTTCCAGCCCTTCGAATTCCTCATCATCGGCGGCGCCGGCCTCGGCAGCTTCATCATGGCGAACCCAATGAAAGTGGTGAAGGATTCCGGCAAAGCGCTCGGCGAAGCCTTCAAGCACGCTGTGCCGAAAGAACGCAATTATCTCGACACGCTCGGCGTGCTCTATTCGCTGATGCGCGACCTGCGCACCAAGTCGCGAAACGAAATCGAAGCCCATATCGACAATCCGGTCGAATCGACGATCTTCCAACAGGCTCCGACAGTTCTGAAGAACAAGGAACTGACGGCGTTCATCTGCGACTACGTGCGTCTGATCATCATCGGCAATGCCCGCAGCCACGAGATCGAGGCGCTGATGGACGAAGAACTCAACACCATCATGCATGACAAGATGAAGCCTTACCACGCGATCCAGATCATGGGCGATTCCTTCCCGGCGATCGGTATCGTCGCCGCGGTTCTCGGCGTCATCAAGGCGATGGCTCACATCAACGATTCACCTGAGGTGCTCGGGCACCTGATCGGCTCGGCGCTCGTCGGCACCTTCCTCGGCATTATCTTGTCCTATTGCGTCTGCTCGCCGCTGGTCTCCCAGATCAAGATCGTGCGCAACAAGCAGCACCGACTCTACGTCATCGTCAAGCAGACGCTGCTTGCTTACATGAACGGCTCGGTGCCGCAGGTCGCTCTCGAATACGGCCGCAAGACGATCTCGGCTTACGAGCGTCCGTCCATCGACGCGGTCGAACAGGAAATGATGAACCCAGGCGGCGAAAACAAGGCGGCTTAAATGACTATGAGCAATGCTTCGCATGACAAACCGGCAATGGATCCTGCCCTTCTCGCCAAGCTGACAGGCGGGCTTGGCGATAGAGGCAGGGTCGCCAAGATCTGCAGTTCCTTCGGGGAAGTCTACAGCGAATTCTTTCCCGACGTCATCAAGAGCGAGACCGGCCTCGACGTGACGGTCAACTATCTCGGCTGCGAGATCGGCTATAAGAACCACCTGATCGACGACCTGAACGCGAACGTCACCCTCGTCGACGTGACACTGCGCAACTGGTCGCAGAACATCACGCTTGCCTGCGGCAACGGTTTCGTCATCACGCTGATGGAGCACCTGCTCGGCGCCACCGCCGATACGATCGAGGAGCCGGCCGACCGGCTGCTGTCGGTCATCGAAATCGACCTGGCGGTGATGGTTTTTGACAAGATCGCCAAGGTGCTGCGCTCGGCCGTCAACGCGCCCGGCGGTTTCGAACCGAGCCTTTCGGCCCCGCACGCGCTCGAGATGCGCGCCCGGCCGCCGGAGGACCGCCCGGACGAATTCGCCGCCGCCATCAATATGTCGATCACGCTTGCCGGCATCGTTTCGGAATTTTCCTTGATGGTTCCGCAGACCGCGCTGCTCAAGACCAAGGTGACGCCGCCGAAGCCGAAGCGCCCGGCGACCGGCAAGTCGGCGGAATGGACCGAACAGCTGGGCGACCAGGTCCGCCGCTCGCATGTCACGCTCGAGGCCAAGATCAGGCTGCAGGACCTGACGCTGCGCACGATATCGAAGCTAATGGTCGGCGACGTCATTCCGTTCCGCGACAGCGGTGACGTGCGCGTCGAGGTCAGCGCCAACAGCAAGGAATTGTATGTGTGCGAGTTCGGGCGTTCAGGCGAAAACTACATGGTCCGCGTCAAGGATACGATGAACTCGGATGACGAACTCATCCGTCATTTAATGAATTAATCGGTTCTCTGGCTTTTGGGCTGCAAAGGCAGTTTGAGGCAAGTTTCAACTGGAATAGTGATTTCATGGCTACGAAGAAAACACAGCAGAACAGCGACCTCTCCCTGGATCTTCCGGGCAGCGAAGCGGATCTCGACCAGGCGATCGACGATCTGCGCGGCGTGCTGAAGCAGGATGCCGATGGCGACCTGCCGCAGTTTGGCGACGACCTGCAGAACGACGCCTTCGCAGCAGGAACCGATCTGGCGGCCTTCGGCGGCGAGATGTCGGAAACCCCGTTCGGCGGCGACGATTTCGGCGGCGATTTCGGCGCCGGCAATGCCAGCCCGGCTGCCGGCATGGATTTCGGCGACAGCCCCTCTTTCGACGCATCGCCGGCTCCGCTCGGCAGCGCGCTGAATTCGAACTTGGACCTGATCATGGACATCCCGATCGACGTCCAGATCATGCTCGGCACCAGCCGCATGCAGGTCTCCGGCCTGATGAACCTCAATGAAGGGGCGACGATCGCCCTCGACAAGAAGATCGGCGAACCGGTCGAGATCATGGTGAATGGCCGCAGGATTGCGCGCGGCGAGATTACGGTGCTTGATAATGACGACACGCGATTCGGTGTGAAACTGATAGAAGTTTTGAGTACGAAAAAAGCCTGATCCCTGTGTGGGACGGAGAGGTTAGACCATGATGGACTTTGACGATTTCGGCGGCGCGCTAGCCGGGAAACCGTTGACCCAGGCTGAAAAGGCGGCGGCTGTTCTTCTCGCTATGGGAAAGGGAGTCGCCGGCCGGCTGTTGAAATATTTCACCCAGGCCGAACTGCAGACCATTATCTCATCCGCTCAGTCGCTGCGCGCCATCCCGCCGGACGAACTCTTGATGCTCGTCGGCGAATTCGAAGACCTCTTCACCGAGGGCGCCGGACTGATGGACAATGCCAAGGCTATCGAGGCCATTCTGGAAGAAGGCCTGACGCCCGACGAGGTCGACAGCCTGCTCGGCCGCCGCACGGCATTCCAGGCCTACGAAACCTCGATCTGGGATCGTCTCAGCGAGGCGGAGCCGACCTTCGTGGCACAGTTCCTGCTGCGCGAACATCCGCAGACCGTCGCCTATATTCTTTCGATGATGCCTTCCAACTTCGGCGCCAAGGTGCTGCTGCAGCTCCCAGACAACCGCCGTGCTGACATCATGAACCGAACGGTCAACATGAAGGCCGTCAGCCCGAAGGCCGCGCAGATCATCGAGAACCAGGTGATGACGCTGCTTGCCGAGGTAGAGGCAGAGCGCAATGCCGCCGGCTCGACGAAGGTCGCCGATCTCATGAACGAACTCGACAAGCCGCAGGTCGACACGCTGCTCACCTCGCTGGAATCGATCAGCCGCGAATCCGTCAACAAGGTCCGTCCGAAAATCTTCCTGTTCGAGGACCTCATGTACATGCCGCAGCGCAGCCGCGTCATGCTGCTCAACGACATCTCGACGGATGTGCTCACCGTCGCGTTGCGCGGTTCGCCGCCAGAGATCCGCGAATCGGTTCTCTCCGCCATCAGCCCTCGCCAGCGCCGCATGATCGAATCGGATCTGCAGAGCGGCATGGGCGGCGTCAATCCGCGCGAGATTGCCATTGCCCGGCGCGCCGTGGCGCAGGAAGCGATTCGCCTGGCCAACTCAGGCCAGATCGAGCTCAAGGAGAAGGAAGGCGACGCTTCGGCAGCCGCCTAAAGCGGGGCGCGCATTGACCTTCGTTCGTGCGACCCGTTTTCGTTCCAGGTTTTATGCGTATCGGTATCCCGGATACCGCTGCCCGCTTCCGAGCGACATACATAGCACTCCGAGACTGTTGACAAATCCAGCCGCCTGCAAAGCGGCTGTTGATCGCCATGCGACAGGCGACTACCCTTCCAATACAGGCCGCGCTCTAAAGCGCGTCGCAGGGAACCCGGTTTCCGCGGCGCGCTTTAGCTCTTTGTTTTGATGCATGTCGTCATTCCAGAACCGCTGCACACTTTTGGGCGACATGCAGTAGCTGCTGCCTATTTCTTCGACGGAGGGCCGCGACTTGGCAGACGATGACAAGGACAGCAAAACAGAAGCCCCGACCGCGAAAAAGCAAACCGACGCGGCTGAGAAAGGCAACGTGCCGTTTTCGCGCGAGCTGTCGATCTTTGCGACGATCCTTGCCACCTATATCTATCTGGTGTTCTTCCTCCCCGACAGTGTCGGCCGCATGACTGAAACCCTGCGCGACATCTTTGAGCAACCCGACCAGTGGAAGATCGAGACGGGTCCCGACGTCCTTTCGCTGTTCGTCAAGCTCGGCTGGGCATGTGCGGCGCTGCTGGCGCCGGCCTTCATCCTGTTCATGGTGTTCGGCATCGCCTCCTCCGTCTTCCAGAACCTGCCGACGCCGGTGCTCGAACGCATCCGGCCGCAGGCCTCGCGCATCTCTCCCGCCAAAGGCTGGGAACGGCTCTTCAGCCTGCCGGGCCTCGTCGAGTTCGGAAAATCGCTGTTCAAGGTCGTCGTCGTCGGGGTGATCCTGTTTTTTGTGCTCAGAAGCGAATATTTTAGCTCGATCGACGCGATGTTCTCCGATCCGCAGACGATCCTGGTGCGGATCTCGACGGCGATGCGCAAGATCATCATCGTCGTGCTGATCGCCACCGCGATCGTGGCGATCGTCGATGTCTTTTGGACGCGCCATCACTGGTTCACCGAGCTGAAGATGACGCGGCACGAAATCAAGGAAGAAAACAAGCAGGCGCAGGGAGACCCCTTCGTCAAGGGGCGGCAGCGCTCGTTGATGCGCGACCGCGCACGCCGGCGTATGATCGCCAATGTGGACCGGGCGACGCTCGTCATCGCCAACCCGACGCACTATGCGGTGGCGCTACGCTATGCCCGCGAAGAAAACGACGCGCCGGTGGTGCTGGCCAAGGGCCAGGACCTTATTGCGCTCAAGATCAGGGAGATTGCCGAAAAAAACGGCATCCCGGTGTTCGAGGATCCGCCACTTGCGCGCTCCATGTTTGCGCAAGTCTCGATCGATAGTGTCATACCGTCAGTCTTCTATAAGGCCGTTGCGGAGCTGATCCACCGGGTCTACGCCGCAGATGCCAAGAACAAACGGGTAAGATAAGCCGAATGAAAAAATGCCCTCACTCTACCCAGCGTGAAAAGATCCTCGCAGTTGCGATCAGCCCGGTCGCCACGGAACTGCGCCTTCTGGATGCTTCTGACCTTATTTCACTGCTGCGCTTCGAGTATTACGGCAACCTTTCCGATCTCGTCGCTTCGGCGGCAGAGCTTTTCTTTCATCCGGGCACGGTGAATTTCGGCCTGGGCGGCAACTATACGCTGGAATGGGGCGGCAAGCCCGAAGTCGTTCTCGATCTGGAAATCAAGCCGCGCGGCGTCACCGTTTATGCACAGCTGACTCTCGCCGAAGATCACGCCGGCATCGAGATCAACCATATCGCTTTCCAGGATCCCTCGGCCGATCCCGACGAAAACACCGTCTTCCTCGAAAAGAGCCTCCGGGAAGCGCGCTACAACGTCAATCAGTCGCCCCGGTCGCTGGCGGGCTGACATCTCTCAGGACAACCGCGCTTTCATCTGTCCTTCGACAGCGCATCGCCCCACAATCGGAAGCGGTTTTGACTCAAGCGCGTCGCATCAAACTTGATTCATGCGACGATGCGTGTCGTTGGCCCGGAACCACTGCACAGTTCCGGGCGACACGCATCAAACGCAATCTTAAAATGAAAGAGCCCCGGCCCGCAGGGCCTCAGCTGATGTAGCCGAGCCGGATCGCCTTGGCGATCGCTTGGATGCGATTGACGGAATCGAGTTTGATGGTCGCCGAGCCGAGATAGGCGTTCACGGTGTGCACGGACAGGCCGAGCTTGTCGGCGATCTCTTCGCTGATGCGGCCGTCGCCGGCAAGCTGGAGACAGGCGATCTCGCGTTCGCTGAGCGCCTCGGCGGTGGCCGTGCGGCGTTCGTCGAGCGAGAGCAGATCCATCATAATATGGCAGCAGCGACCGTGCAGCTCGACGATCGTATCGCTCGAGGGATCAATCTCATCGCCGGTGAAAAGGATGAAACCGTTGCCGACCGTGCCGAGCCGCACTGGAAAGGCAAGGCCGGAAAAAGGCACAATACCGTCCTGCAGCCGCGTCATGAACGGGGCGAAGTCCGCAGGACCAGGTGCCGCATGGTCGTAACCGCCGGCCCATGAGAGCGGCAACAAAGACTTCTCGATATGGTCGAGAAGGATATCGCCATAGGCATCTGTGAAGGCCTTGCCGAAGCCGGCATTGGAAGACCCCCAGTTCTCGAGTTCGCAGACAAGGCGCTGCTTTGCCGGAAGACCCGAGCCGCTGACGCGGAAGATCGCAAACCCTTGAGCATCGGCGAGCTTCTGCATCGCAATCAGCCGCGGGAAAAGATCGGACCGGCTGGAAATCCTGTTCACACGCACCATGCGCAGCTGTTCGGCGCTGCTCATCGTCCTGGCTGATGGATGCCCCATAGATCCCCCTATACGAGATTATTGCGGACGGCGAAGGCAATCGCCTCGGACCGGGTCTTGGTCGCCGTCTTGCGCATCACGCTGGTGATGTAGTTGTTGATGGTATTGCGGGAGATTCCGAGGATCATGGCGATCTCGTCGCTGGTCTTGCCCTCGGCGATCCAGAAGAGGCATTCCAGCTCGCGGTCCGTCAATTCGAAATCGCGGTCGACCCTCGTACCACCGCAGCGGAGGAAACTCGCGACATAACCTGCAAGCAGGCCCACATCTCGCAGGCGCTCAGGCGAAAGGATGAACCCCTCGCCGAACAGGAACATCAGGGCCAGCCGCGACCGGCCGACATTGAAGGTGAGAGAACAATATTGACGGCTGGCGCCGTCGGGCACGTCGGCAGTATCAGGCATAAGAGCAAAATTCGGCTGGAAGACCTGCATGCATTTTTCCAGCTCCGTCGAACGGGCATAGCCGCGAACCAGATCATTGGCGATATCCCTGACCAGGTCAAAGGGCCAATCCGACGAAACAATGAAATCGAGACCGCTTTCCTGAAGGAGATCGCAGCGCGCCAGAAGGTAGTGCGAAGCACCCACATACTCGGTCAGCGCCCGCAGACCGGACTGCAACCTGCCAGTGTTGGCGACGCCGTGCAGGCGCTGGAGGAGTTGATCGCGCGGCAACAGATCCGGCATCACCGCGCTCGCGAAATTCGCCATCTGCCTCTCGCCTTTGCTCGCCTGAATTACGTTCATATCCATTGGCAATGTCCTGCGGCTGAGAAACGATCGAACTCGGTGCAACAGCAATTTTTCTGTAAGGGATTCAATTCAAGTTCCGCTCGAATCCCATTTCGAATCACCCAAGGGTAAGCCAGCCGATGCAAATCACCATCTCCGACTTCTAGGGATTTACTTTCGCTGTCGCCCATGCGCTGATTCGATGATCAATTCCACCCCTCAAGATATAGGGGAGGCTAAGGTGATTCTGGGGGTATCGCAACTTCATTCGCGTTTTACGCGAGTTCGCCTTATTAAATTTCTCGACAGCGACACTTTTCGGCATCATGCGCTGGTGCGGTCGGATCTGTTCCTGGTCTTCATGCCGAATGCCCGACATTTACCGTCACTGCTTCCAGAGCGGTTCGTCATTTGTTTGCGGGAACTGACAACGATCCCGTTACAGGAAATCAAGCGTGGTACCGACATGAAAAAGGCCGGTTGCCCGGCCTTTTTTCTTACGCTGCCTCGTCGATCGCCCATTTCCGGAGGATTTTCGCGGCGCGTTCCTCGTTGATCTCGACCATGCGGGAGAGCTTGCGCTCCGGGCCTTCCTTGACGCGACGATTGAAGTTTCCGTCGTCGTCGCCGAGGCTGAGCAGATCCTCGGTACTGTCGAAGCCGAAGTCGGAGCCGAAGCCGTCCATGAGGGCTCCTCCGGGCGCGCCTGCGGAAGGCGCGAAGTCCGGAAGCTCGAGGCCGGCCGCCTCCGGCGTGGCGTCGCCGAGGACCGACGAGCTGCCATTGCCGCTGACGCTGCGCACTAGAGGCCGCAGGCCCATCCAGACCACCACGAAGGCGACCGCGACGAAGGCGAGAGAGTTGATAATGCCGGCGAGGTTGCGGCTCAGCATATCCATGACGCGCACACCACCGGTGGCGTCTTCGAGCAGCTGGTTCTCGAGGAAATCCATCGCCGTAACGGTGACGACGTCGCCACGCTTGGCGTCGATGCCGGACGCCGAAGCGACGATCTTCTGCATTTCGGCAAGATAGGCATCGATCTTGGCCTGGTCGGCGGGCTCGCCGACCATCTTGGCGATGCGGCCCTTGTTGACCACCACCGCAATCGACAGCTTCTCGACCTTGTAGCTGTTGCGGGTCGTCGCCGTCGTCCGGCTGTTGATTTCGTAGTTGGTCTGCTCTTCGCGCTTGTCGGACTTGTCCTGCGATTCGGGCCCGGCGGAGCCGCCGGCCTCGGGAGCTGCCTGCGGAATATTCTGCTCGACCGTCGTCGCGCTGTCCGACTGTTTCTGCTGCGACTGCTGGGCTTCCTTGGTCGAGCGGACCGAGCGTTCGACCTTGGACTCGGGATCGTAGGTCGTTTCCTGGATCTGCTGGGCGTCCGTGTTGAGATCGGCGGTCACGCTGGAACGGAAGTTGTCCATGCCGAGGAAGGGTGCCAGCGCCTTGTCGATGTTGGATTCGACTTCCTGCTGGACGTTCTGGACGATGGTGAGCGAGCGGTTCAGCGAGCTGTTGCTCGCTTCGTCGCCGGAAGCGAGCAGTTGACCGGCGGAATCGAGGATCGTCACGTCATCGACGTCAAGCCCCGGCACGGCCGAGGCGACGAGGTGGCGGATCGAGGTCGCGGCACTGCGCCCGGTGGTGGCGCTGGCACGAATCATGACGGAGGCGGTCGGCTTCTGCTCCGCCTTTCGGAAGTTTCCAACCTCCGGCATGACGATATGCACGCGCGCGGCGGTGATCCCGGAGATCGACTGGATGGTGCGGGCGATTTCGCCTTCCAGCGCTCGAACCCGCGTCACCTCCTGCATGAAGGAGGTCAGGCCGAGGGAGCCGACATTGTCGAAGAGTTCGTAACCGGCATTGGCGCTGTTCGGCAGGCCGCGCTCGGCAAGCAACAGCCGGGCTTTGCCCGTCATCCCTGCGGGGACGCTGATACTGGTGCCGTCCGTACCGACCTGGAAATCGACGTTGGCTTCGGCAAGCGCCATGCTGATCTGGTTGAGATCCGGCGCATCCAGACCGACATACAGCGTTTCCTGTGCCGGCTTGTTGACGAAAAGAGCGGCCGCAAGGACGATTGCGATAGAGACGGCGCCGACGCCTCCGAGAATCATCAGGCGTGTTCGGCCAAGGGAACTGAAGTTCTTAAAGATCTGAACTAATTGATTTAACAGATTCATTCTGTTCTCGCACGATTCGTCAAAGACAAAGCAGGCTTATTGCCTCATCTGACGAATAATCGGCGAAACTTGTGCGAGCGTTTCGTGAAGCGCCGGCGGGAGCAAAAAAGGCCGAATGAATGCGCCCCAAAACTTCGCAGCGGTTTTGGGAAACGACATGCATAAATCAAGACTTGGAGCGCCGCATGAATCCGGCTTGAAGCGATGCGCCTTAGAAGAAGTCGAAGTCGCCGGCTGCCTTGCTCAATGGCTGGGAATGGCCGTGGCGTGTGGCGCCGCCCAATGCCTTCTGCATTTCTGCCAGCTTGACGAGGCTGAGCGCGGTGGCGACGTCGACTGCCCAGCCGTGCGGGATTTCGCCGGTGATGGTGTCGATGAACTCGGCAAGGCCACGCGATTTCTGCACGGCGAGGTCGATGCCCTGCATGACCTTCATGGCATCCGGTGAATTCAGAATTTCGGCGCCGCCGAGATCGAGAAGCTGCGGCTCGATGCGCTCGATGAGATAGGCGACATCGTGCAGTTCGGAAACGATGCGCATCAGGATGTCGCTCAACGCCTCGACAGGCGCAGGCGGCTCCATCACCGGGTTAAATGTCATATGAAAATCCTCGACATCAAAAAAATTCGATACTGGTTTCGACGGGCTTCGGCGGAGCGGCAGGGCGCTGCTCGAGAGCGACGGTTCTCTGCGTTTCGGCGCCGGTCAGGGGGTATTGCCGGGCACGACCGGAGACGGGCCAAAATTCAAGCTTGCGTCCGTGGTCTCCGCCTGTGGAGGAACCGACCACCGGAATGCCTTCATCCTTCAGGAACTGCATGGCGAAGGCCGCGTTCTGCTCACCGACATTGGAGAATGTCGAGATCGTCTTGGCGCCGCCGAAGATCTTGGCCTCCAGCCTGTCGCGCCGGGCGCCCTGTTTCAGGAGACCGTTGATCAGCAGTTCCATCAGATGCACGCCGTAACGGGTGGCATCGCCGCCTGAGGTCGGCGACGTCGCCGAACCGGGCAGCAAGAAGTGGTTCATGCCGCCGATGCCGGCGATAGGGTCTCGGAGGCACGCAGCTACGCAGGAACCGAGAATGGTCGAGAGGACCGCATTCGGATCGTTCAGAACCTTGTACTCGCCCTGAATGATGTGCACGCGGCGGGCTGCCCCCTCAGTGATCATTTCAGGGCTCCAAACACAGCTTCGATGGCCGCTTTCATCTTCTCGATCGTGAACGGCTTGGCGAGCACGTTGTTGGCCCCGAGCTGGGCTGCCTTCTGCACCAGTGCTCGGTCGCCCTGGGCGGTGAGGATGATGAAGGCTGCCTTCTTGGTGTTCGGATTGGTGCGCACGGCCTGAAGAAAGCCGATGCCATCCATCTTCGGCATGTTGAAGTCCGAGATCACCAGGTGGTGCGGCTGCTCGGCCATGATTTTCATGCCCTGCTCGCCGTCGCCTGCGGACGTGATCTGCTTGAAACCGAGCTGGGTCAGCGCGTCACTGAGCAGCAACCGGCTCGTTACCTGATCGTCGACGATCAGAACTTTGATTTTCTCCGCGATCGACATTTTATTCGGTCCCTTCCTTTCGGGCGGCTGTCATTTTCAATATTTCTTCCCCGATGGCAGACAGGGGCAACTGCTGCTCAACGGCGCCAAGTTCATGGGCAACCCTTGGCATTCCGTAAACGACACAGGTTTTTTCGTTCTGGCCAAGTGTTCTGGCGCCGGCGTGACGCATTTTCAACAATCCGGCGGCACCATCGCGGCCCATTCCGGTCAAAATCACGCCGACGGCGTTGCGGCCCGCCAACTCCGCAACCGAATCGAACAGCACGTCGACCGATGGCCGGTGACCGTTGACCGGCGCGCGGTCAACGAGACGGCAGCACGGCGCCGAGGCACTGCTGACCTGGAGATGGCGCTCGCCGCCGGGCGCCAGATAGATCTTGCCGATTTCGAGCCGGGCACCGTCGGTTGCTTCCTGCACCACCGGCGCACAGAGGCGGTTCAGGCGTTCGGCGAAGCTCTTGGTAAAGGTCGGCGGCATATGCTGGGTGATGACCGTCGGCGGGCAATTGGCCGGAAACTTCTGCAGCACGGCGATCAGCGCCTCGACGCCGCCGGTCGACGAGCCGATCGCGACGATCTTGCGGCCGACGCGGAAATCGGCGACGGAGGGCGGGGGTGCTGCGGGGGCAACCGGATGGGAGAACTGGCGCTGCGTGCGCGCGGCAGCCTTGACCTTCTCGGCGAGGTCGCCGAAGGGCCGGAGTTCGCCCGGCCCCGGCTTGCCGACGCAGTCGAACGCACCGATCTCAAGTGCTGCAAGCGTCGCCTCGGCGCCGCGGTGGGTCATTGTCGAGACCATGATGACAGGCATCGGACGCAGCCTCATGATCTTTTCGAGGAAATCGAGACCGTTCATGTTCGGCATCTCGATGTCGAGCGTCACGACGTCGGGGTTCAGCCGCTTGATCGCCTCGCGCGCTTCCAGCGCGTCGCCGGCCTGGCCGATGACGTTGACCTCGGGGTCCGAACTCAAGACGGCGGTGATCAGACCCCGCATCGTCGGAGAGTCGTCAACAACGAGAACCCTTGCCGGCGCGCTCATGCCTTCCTCCCGAGACCTTTAGCCGTATACCGATAGGTCGTGATGCCGATATTGTCGAAGACGTGTTTTGCCTCGCCCGACACACGCTCGGAATGGCCGATATAGAGATGCCCGCCCTCCGGCAGCAGGCCGGCGAAACGCTGCCAGATCTTCATCTGCGTCGGCTCGTCGAAATAGATGACGACGTTGCGGCAGAAGATGACGTCGAACTTGCCCTTGAACGGCCATTGCGCCATCAGGTTCAGCTCGTTGTAGGTGATCAGCCGCTTGACCCGGTCGTCGACCTGGAACTTCCTGCGGCCCTGGATCTCGACTTCGCTGAACCATTGCTTGCGCATGGCGGGCGAAACGGTTTCGAGCGCGCTTTCGTCATAGGCGCCGGCCCGGGCGATCGCCAGGATCTTCGGGTCGATGTCGGTTGCCAGGATCTTGAAGTCGTAATCGGCGACATTCGGCATCAGCGAGAGCACCGTGAGCGCGATCGAATAGGGTTCCTGCCCGTCGGAGGAAGCGGCCGACCAGATGCGCACCCTGCCGCCCGATCTCGCCCTTTGCAGAAGTTCCGGCAGGACATGGTCGCGCAGGTGGTCGAAATGATGGTTTTCGCGGAAGAAGCGGGTAAAATTGGTCGTCAGATGCGAGAGCATCTCGCGGCGCGGCGCAGCTCCCGCCGGCGAAGCGACGAGGTCGCAATATTCCCGGAAGCCGGACAAACCGAGATTACGGATATGTTTCGACAGGCGCGAATAGACGAGCGACGCCTTCGTCTCGTTGAGGAAGATGCCGGCATCCGAATAGATCATCGCGGCGATCTCCGTGAGGTCGCGGCGCGTCAGCGGATATTCTCCGCTCGCAAGGACCTCGTCGGATCCCTGCCTCTGATCTTTTGCGCCCATTGCGTTCATGCGGCTTCGCTTTCGGTCTCGGGAAAGAGGGATTCGAGTTCGATCAGGCAGATCATGCGCTTGTCGATGGCAAGAATGCCGCGGGCAAATTGACGCTCGAGCTCGGAGGAGATCTCGGGCGTCGGCTGGACGGTCTCGTCGGTCACCGTCAGGATATCGGAGACGGCATCGACCAGCAGGCCGACGACCTTGCGCCGGACCTGGGCGACGATGATGACATGACGGGCAGTCGGATCGGCCGGCTTCATGCCAAGCCGGGCAGCAAGGTCGATGATCGGCAGCACCGCGCCGCGCAGGTTGATGACACCGAGCATATAGGCAGGCGAGTGCGGCATCGCGGTCGCCGGGGTCCAGCCCCGGATCTCACGAACCGACATGATGTTCACGCAAAATTCCTGATCCCCGATGCGGAACGCGATCAGCTCGCGATCCCCCTCGTTCAGATTTTTTACGGCGTACGACATTGCCTTACCCTACCGCTGCTAACGACATTTCCGCTTTGAGCGACTGGCCGCGCGAGGCGCCGACGACCGCGTCGACATCGAGGATGAGAGCGACGCGCCCGTCACCGAGAATGGTCGCGGCGGCAATGCCCGGCACATGGGTATAGTTCGCTTCCAGGCTCTTGATGACCACCTGGCGCTGACCCTGGATGGCGTCGACCATCAGGGCGCGCTGGCCGCCGCCTTCGGATTCCACCAGAAGCGCCACGCCCTCGACCGGGTTGGCCTGGGTGGCGCGGAAGTTCAGGATGCGACCGACATCGACCAGTGGGCAGAAGCTGTTGCGGATCGAGATCAGCCGGTGGTTTGCACCGAAGGAGTGGATCGCGGCCGCTTCCGGCTGCAGGGTTTCGACGATCGCAGTCAGCGGCACCACCAAGGTCTGGCCGGCGACGGTGACCACCATGCCGTCGAGGACGGCGAGCGTCAGCGGCAGGCTCATGGTGAAGACCGAGCCGTGGCCCGGCTTGGAGGTGATGTTGATACGGCCGCCGAGCGCCTGGATCGAACGCTTGACGACGTCCATGCCGACGCCACGGCCGGAGATGTCCGAGATCTTGTCGGCCGTCGAGAAGCCCGGCAGGAAGATCAGGTTGTCGATTTCTTCGTCCGACAGGTTGGAATCGGCCGGGATGAGGTCGTTGTCGATCGCCTTCTGGCGGACCTTCTCGCGGTTGATGCCGGCGCCGTCATCGGCAAGCTCGATCAGGATGCGTCCTGAACGATGCTTGGCGGTCAGGCGGACCGTGCCTTCGGTGTTCTTGCCGGCGGCTGCACGCTTTTCAGGCGTTTCGATGCCGTGGTCGACGGCATTGCGGATCATGTGGGTCAGCGGCTCGGCCAGCTTGTCGATGACCGTCTTGTCGACTTCGGTATTTTCACCTTCGGTGATGAGGCGGATCGATTTGCCGGTCATGTCGGCGATTTCGCGGACGATACGCGACATGCGCTGGAACACCGGCTTCACCGGCTGGGCGCGAATCGCCATGACCGAGTCCTGGATCTCGCGGGTGAGCTGCTGCAACTCCTCGAGACCCATGTTGATCGAGGAGGTACCGGTCGTGTCGTTCTCGATGACGCTCTGCGACAGCATCGCCTGGTTGATGACCAGTTCGCCGACGAGGTTGATGAGGCGGTCGACACGGTCGAGATCGACGCGGATCGTCTGGCCGGCGCCGGCGGCGGCGTTGTTCTGGGCGGCAGCACTTGCAGCGGCTGCTGCGGCGGCGGCCGATTCCTTCTTCTCGACACGGGCGGCGGCTGAAGCCATCTGCGTGACGTTGGAGGCGGTCTCGGCGGCGGCAACGGCGGCGGCCGTCTCCTCGGCCCTTGCGTTGGCGGCGGAAACTTCTTCCGTTGCGCCGCTCTCATCCAGGATCGACAGATCGAAGGGAACCGGCACCATCGGCAGTTCGTCGTTGCTGGTCGCGTCGGCCCTTGCTTCCTCGACCGGCTTCACCGTCAGTTCGCAATCCCACTCAGCAAATTCGAAGACGGTACGAATGGCGTCCTCGCCCTTGTCCGTCTTGATCGTGACGTTCCAGAAGAAATAAGCGCCTTCCGGATCGAGTTCCTCCAGGCCCGGCAGGTCGTCGGTATTGCAATAGATGGTCATTTCGCCGAGGCGCGAGAGGTCGCGCAGCAGCAACGTTGCATCATTGCCCTTGGAATAGAGTTCGTAGCGCGGCTTGAAGATGACTTCATAGGCCGGCATGCCGGAGTCCGCACCGCCCTCGCCGCCAAAATCGTCGAAGGAAAAGGGGACCGGCTGGAAGCCGCTGTCGTCGGTGGGCTTGACTGTCGGCGCCGCAGCGGCCGGAACGGCCTTGGCCACGGGCTTTGCTGCGCCCTTCGGGGCCGGCGCCTCGGCCAATGCCGAGGGAGATAGCAACTCACCGTTGGCCAGCGCCTCGAGCTCCTTGACCAGGCTTCGGCTGCGGCTTTCATCGACGCTGCCGCCGTCACGCGCAGCATTCGTCAGGTCGGCGAGCACGTCGGCCGACTTCAGCATCACCTTCAGGACGTCCTGGGTCGGCTCGAGCTTGTTGGATCGAACGCAATCGAGAGTGGTCTCGAAAACATGGGCGAAGGCGACCAGATCATCAAGGCCGAAGGCGCCGGCGCCACCCTTGATCGAATGCACGGCACGAAACACCGCATTGACGGTTTCCGGATCGCGATCGCCATCATTCAATTTCAGAAGACCGGATTCCAGCTCGGCGAGCTGTTCCTCGCACTCCTGGAAAAAGATCTCTTTGATTTCGTTCATATCCATCGGTGCAAATCCTGGGTTTAAGCGGTTACACGCTCAATGGCATCGATCAGTTTGGCCGGATCGAAAGGCTTGACGATCCAGCCCGTGGCACCGGCCTGGCGGGCGCGGTTCTTCTTTTCCGCGTCGCTTTCGGTGGTCAGGACCAGGATCGGGATCGCCCGATATTTTTCGTTGCGGCGGACACCTTCGATGAAGCCGAAACCATCGAGGCGCGGCATGTTGATGTCGGTCACGATGACGTCAGGATTGGACTCTTCGAGAATCTCGAGACCCTCGATGCCGTCTTCCGCCTGAATCGTCTCGAAGCCGGCATTGTTCAGCGTCACGAGAAGCATGTTTCGGATGGTGCGGGAATCATCCACGGTAAGAACTTTTTTCTTCATTGCCGAATCTCCTTGGCAAGCAGGTGATCAATATTGACGCCCGCCAGCTGCATGGTTTTCTGAAATGCGTCGGACACCTTGGAGAAGGTGAATGGCTGCTTGTCCTGCACCCAGGTCTTCTCGGCGGACATCAGAACCTGGGCACAAAGAGCACCGATCCGTTCGACGCCGGAAGCGTCTATTGACAGGCCGCTACCCCTGAGGGAGAGAAGTTTGTCGCGCAAGGCGGAAGCCTCGTTGAGGTCGAGCACCGCTGTCAAATCCAGCGTCTTGCCACTCTTCTTTGCTGCCATCAGCTTTTCCTTGTCCCCTTGTCCCCGGCCCGAGAAGACGAGCTGAGGCAATCATCCGATAGGTTAGTAAACATTCCGCCCACCTCCGACGCTTGCGAACGGCCGCGGAAGGCTAAAATCATCATTTTCGTATTCGTCTTCGGCCACAGCCGGACGGGCGGCGGCTTCGATGGCGCGCGGCGACGTCACACGAACCGGCGCCGGGCGTCCGGCATTGGCGTTTTCCCGGGCGATGCGGAATTCGCGAATCGTCTGACCGAGTTCGAGAATGACGGTATGAAGGTGGTCGGCGCCTTCGGCGGAACGCTCCGCAAGGCCGGCGCTGTCCGCCACCTCGCTACCCAGGCCCTTGATGTCTGAAGTCACGATGTCGAGGCTTGCGGCATGTTCGCCGGTTCGGGTGGCGATGCCCGCGATGGCGGCATTGATGTCGGTGACCTGACGCACGATGCTGCCGATCGAATCCTGTGTGCGGCCGACCATCTGCACGCCTGCGTCGACCTGGGCCTTGGTCGTCGTCACCAGCGTCTTGATCTCGCGGGCGGCTTCGGCCGAGCGCTGGGCCAGCGCGCGGACCTCCTGGGCGACGACGGCAAAACCGCGGCCGGAATCGCCGGCGCGAGCGGCCTCGATGCCGGCGTTCAGCGCCAGAAGATTGGTCTGAAAGGCGATCTCGTCGATCGCGCCGATGATCTGGCCGATCTTTTCGGCTGACTGCTCGATGTCGGCCATGGCGCTGATCGCGCGGCCGACGACCTCGCCGCTTTGTTCGACGGCGGCGCGCGTCGAGGCGGCGGCCTGTTCGGCAGTGCGGCTGTCGGCAGCACCGTCGCGGACACTGCCGGCGATACCGGCAAGGGCAGCGGCAGAAAGCTGCAGCCGGTCGGCCTGGTCCGAAGCCGTGCCGGCGAACTGCCTGGACAGGCCGGCAAGCGAGCCTGTCGCCGCTTCGGCCTTGAGCGTGCGCTCGGTGATGGCGGTGAACTCGGCCTGGAGGCCATCCAATGCGCCGTTCAGCGCGGCGGCGATCGCGGCATGGGCTCCATCGACGGGCGCGCGCCGCGTCAAGTCGCGTGCCGACAGGCCTTCGATGACATCGCCGAAGATCCTGACGATCTCGGCCTCGTTATCGGCGCGCTGATCGGCAAGCGCGCGCTGTTCAGCGGCGCGCTGCGCGTTGAAGCGGAGCGAGACGGC
Source organism: Rhizobium sp. NZLR10 (assembly GCF_019685125.1). Classification (NCBI taxonomy): domain Bacteria; kingdom Pseudomonadati; phylum Pseudomonadota; class Alphaproteobacteria; order Hyphomicrobiales; family Rhizobiaceae; genus Rhizobium; species Rhizobium sp. NZLR10. The sequence continues at coordinate 156,315 of NZ_JABDWE010000008.1, forward strand.
GATTTCCACATCGACCATGACGATGCGGATGATCGCTGTCATCAGATCGGAGATTTCGCGGGTGCGACGCTTGGCGGACGGCAGCAACGATCGGCCGGCGATCTGCTCGGCGAGACCGGAAACAACATGCTCCAGCACGACGCCATGGCCAGCCACGTGCCAGCGCGGATCGAGGCCGATCTTGCTTTCGGTATCGGAGAGAACCTTGACGCGCTCGGCATAGAGACTGTCGAACCGCGCATCGGTCAGCACATCCCAGTGCGAGGACTGCAGATCATGCAGGCGCTCGACTTGGCGCTCGCTCTCGAAATTACGCGCGGCGTCGGGGAATGACTGGAACCTGTGGAAGAGATCTCTGAGACCTGCCTTCAAATGCGCTTCGAGGGCCGGTCGATTGCGGCGCACCAGCTCGCACTGGTCGGCATCGAGACCGACAAAGCGCAGGCGGTCGCGCAAGCTGCCTGCCTGCGCTCCACGAGCCTGATCTGATGGCATATCCTGCCTCAACGCCTGTCCCCGACCACATTCCGAGCGAAAGCCCGGCCAAAAACTTTTGCAGCATCCGTCGAAACGCAGGTCTGGAGACGGTCCTCACCAACCGGTTACAACCGGCGGATCGAAGCCCCTTGATCAGCTATGTTTCGGAGCTGTCTGAAGAGATGGATACCGGATCAACCCGGTACGGCGGGACGGCGTCATGCCTGGTGGGAACGAGTGAATCTTCCCATTCCGACGTGTAAACCAATGTTTATGGTTAATTCCTTGCTTGAAGGTTAATAAGCCTTTGGCAGCACCGGCTTTTGAAGCAATTCAAGGCCGTTCACAGCAAATACTGCTGCGGAGTTGCACGGCTGCTACAAGGCACACGCAAGCTCCGTGATATACGCCGGTCGATAACCAAGACATGACGTCGACAAGGACAGAGCAATGATTGTTCTCGGATTGGGTTCCTGCTTGATTGCAATGACGCTGCTCGCCGCCGTCGCCCGCCTCGATTTTCTCGCCGCAAACCGCGATATCCGCGCGCTTCGGGTGTTCTAAAACCCATCCATCCCCGTTGGCAGTCCGGCACCTTTGGTGTATCGCACTGGCGCCTTTCATGTCAGCGGAACACTCGCTTATGTCCCCCAGATCTGGTCTCCTCATCGTTCTTGGCTTCACGCTCTGGCGCGTCGTTACGCTGCATTTCGATCAGACGGACCTGTTCGTCGACGAGGCGCAGTACTGGTTCTGGGCGCAGAATCTCGATCTCGGCTATTATTCCAAACCGCCGATGATCGCTTGGGTGATCCGGGCGATGACCGAGCTTTCCGGCTCCAACGCCATCTACTGGATCAGGCTCTCCGGACCACTGATCCACATGGCGGCGGCACTGGTTCTGATGAAGGTTGCAAAGCGTTTCGTCGGCCCGGAGATCGAAGGGTGGACAGGCGCCACCTACATTACCCTCCCGGGCGTCGCACTTTCCTCGGTATTCTTCTCGACCGACGTGATCCTGCTGTTCTTCATCGCGATCAGCTTGTTTGCCTATTTCGGCTTGACGCAGCGTCGCTCGGTGGGGCTCGCGCTCGTCATGGGCCTCGGCGTCGGCCTCGCCTTCATGACGAAATACGCCGTGCTGTTCGTCGTTCCGGGCGGCGCGCTTGCTCTCCTCTTCATTCCGGCGGCGCGCATCGCCATCCGGGATTTCATCATTGCGGTCGCGATCGCGACGGTGGTTGCCTTGCCGAACCTTTGGTGGAACCTGCAGCACAATAATACGACGGTGCGGCATACGCAGGACATCGCCCACTGGAGCGAACTCGGCATCAATCTCCGTCGCGGGTTTGAATTCTTCTCCGCCCAATTCGGCGTCGTCGGGCCGATCATCTTCTTTGCGATGCTCTGGGCAGTCTATCGCATGATCAAGGGCAGGAGCGACGATCGGGAAAAGATGCTGGTCTGGCTGTCGATGCCGGTGGTGGTGCTGATCACGCTACAGGCAACGGTCGCCAAGGCCTATGCGAACTGGGCGGTGACCGCCTATATCGCCGGGACCATCCTTGCCGTCTGGCTGCTTTATCGGATGTGGCCGAGGGGCCTGAGACTGTCGCTCACCATCAACGGCATCGCCAGCCTGCTGTTTCCGCTGGCGACGGTCTTTCCGCAGCAGTTGCTGCTGCCGAACGGCGACGAACTGATGAAGCGCTATCTCGGCCGCGCCGAGGTCAGCCGCGAGGCCGCCGCACTCGCGGCTCAGGCCGGCACCGACATCATCGTCACCGACAATCGCGACATGGTCGCCGATCTTTTCTATACGCTGCGCGATGCATCCTACCGGATCTATGCGCGGGCGCCGGCCGGCCTTCCGGAGAGCTATTACGAACAGGAATTCGCTCTACCTGCCGACATCACCGGCAAAGTGCTTTTCCTGACGGATGGGTCCCTGACCTGCGCCGCGGAGACGCCCGAGGTTCTGAAGAACTGGCAGCCGACGGAGGGCTATTACAGGGGTAAGTCGCTCTCCGTCTACAGGGTCTCCGCCACCTGCCTGGCGCCCTGAGTCGATCGATTCCGATTTGAGGAATTATGCCGTGGACAGGCAGAGGCCGGTACCCGCCCCATCGATCTCGACGAATTGGACCCCGCCTTCCTCGAAGGCGAGGCGCAGCTGCGCCTCCGTCGCGCGGTGGATGTCGTGGAGGCGACCCTCATAATCGCGGATGGTGCTGCGCGAGACGGCGGCCCTGTCGGCAAGATCGGTCTGGGTCCAATCGAGCAATCCGCGCGCCGCGCGGCAGAGTGCGGGAGTGAGAATTGTTTCCCTTGCGCCTTGACCCATAATTTCAACTTACCCATATTGGTCGATATAGACCATATATGTCATATTACGAACGGGATTTCCAGATCGGGAGACAGCAATGCCACACGATACGCCCTTGATTTCGACAATCGTCGGCGGCCTCGTGCTGGCTTTCGTCTTCGGCGCGCTTGCCCATCGGCTGCGGATGCCGCCGCTCGTCGGTTATCTCATAGCCGGCGTGCTGGTCGGACCACACACGCCGGGTTATGTGGCGGATCAGAGCCTGGCGCCGGAACTTGCCGAAATCGGCGTCATCCTGCTGATGTTCGGCGTCGGCCTGCACTTTTCGCTGAAAGACCTGCTGTCGGTGCGCGGCATCGCCGTGCCAGGCGCGATCGCGCAGATCGCCTTCGCGACGCTGCTCGGCTGGGGGCTCGGCGCCTTCATGGGCTGGCCGACCGGCGGCAGCCTGGTCTTTGGCCTGGCGCTTTCGGTCGCTTCAACCGTGGTGCTGTTGAAAGCGCTGCAGGAGCGGCGCCTGGTCGAAACGGAGCGCGGCAGGATCGCCGTCGGCTGGCTGATCGTCGAGGATCTCGCCATGGTGCTGGCGCTGGTGCTCATCCCGGCCGCAGCCAGCATCGGCGGTGACGGTCACGCGCCTGTCGAGCCGCTCTCGGCCGGGCTGAACCGCCTGTTGGGCCTCGATCTCGGCATCGGCGGCATGATCGCCATGACGCTGGTGAAGGTGGCGCTGTTCGTGGCGCTGATGCTGGTCTTCGGCCGCAAGCTCATTCCATGGACGATGCACCGCATCGCCCATACCGGGTCGCGCGAGCTGTTCCGGCTCGGCGTACTGGCGATTGCGCTCGGCGTCGCTTTCGGAGCGGCAAAGCTCTTCGGCGTGTCGCTGGCGCTCGGCGCCTTCTTTGCCGGCATGGTGCTTGCAGAAAGCGAACTCAGCCATCGCGCCGCACAGGAAAGCCTGCCGCTGCGCGACGCCTTTGCCGTACTCTTCTTCGTCTCGGTCGGCATGCTGTTCGATCCGAACATCCTGATCGACAAGCCGCTGCCGATCCTCGCCACCATCTTCATCATCGTCATCGGCAAATCCGTCGCCGCCCTGCTGATCGTGCTCGCCTTCAAGAAGCCGCTTAGCACGGCGCTGACGATTTCGGCCAGCCTCGGCCAGATCGGCGAATTCTCCTTCATCCTCGCCGCCCTCGGCGTCGAACTCGGGCTGCTGCCGGAGGAAGGCCGCGATCTGATCCTTGCCGGCGCCATCATCTCGATCATCCTCAATCCGCTGCTGTTCTTCCTCTGCGACCGCGTGCGGCCGCTGCTGGACGGGGCAAAGCGGGAAGAGGTGGTGGCGGCCCCTCTCGCGGCAGCTGCGATCGCCGCCCAGGAGGAGGTTTTGCCCGAAGACGACGAGGTGCACCCGACCGCTCTCAGCGGCCACGCCATTCTCGTCGGCTACGGGCGGGTTGGCAGCATCGTCGGGCAGAATCTCAAATCGTCAGCCACACCTTTCCTCGTCATCGAGGATTCCGACAAGCGCATCGGCGAGCTGAAAGCTCAGGGTATCGAAACCCTGATGGGCAATGCGGTGATGCGGGAAACGCTCGACCTCGCCAACCTTTCCGCCGCCCGCAGCCTTGCAATCGCCATCCCGAACGCCTTCGAGGCCTGCCGCATCGCCGAGCAGGCGCGCAGCGTCAATCCGTCGATCCTCATCGTCGCCCGCGCCCATTCCGACGCCGAGGTCGATGAATTGAAGCACTATGGCGCCGACACCGTCATCATGGGCGAGCGTGAAATCGCGCTGGGTATGGTTGACCGGCTCGCCCAAGTGCATCATGAGAGTGTGCCCTATGAAGACGAGCGTGGGCCTGATACAATTATCCCGGCGGATGACGCTCCGCCGCAAAGAGAATGAGATTGGCGCGCTTTTGAGCCGATACGGGAGTGACATCGCCGGGACGGAGAAGATGGAGCTGGACCAGCACCGTCTGACCAACCGTGTCGCCGCTTCTCTCCTCGTCGCCATCCTTGCCTATCTCGGCCTGCTTTTCGGCGGCAATCTGGTCATCTCGCCGGCCGCTGCCGTCAATACGCTTTCCTCCTCCGGCCGTGATCCGCAACCGCCGCAGCTGACTGCGCGCGATGCCGTGCGCGGGTTGCTCGCCACCGAGCGCAAGCTTGCGCCGAAGCAGGCAGCTCATGATGCCGGATCGCCCGCCCTTGTCGCTGCCCCGGTTGTCGATTTCGCCGGATGGAACATATCGGCCGCTTTTCCGGCATCCGAAGCTCTGCTTCATGCCGTGGTCTCCAGGACCCATCAGCCGCGCGCACCGCCGGCTGCTGCCTGACGTTTGCGCCGAGGCGCTTCCGACATCTGACGACATGCCGCCAGCGCCCGAGCGCCGGCCCCCCGATTATCTAAGGAATACAACATGCGTACTTCACCATGGCTGGTGTTCACCTATACCGTGATCATCTTTCTCGGCCTATTGATCGCCCTGCCGAACGTCCTGCCGCAATCCGTCCTTCAGCGCGTGCCAGCATGGCTGCCGCATGAACAGGTGTCACTCGGCCTCGACCTTCGCGGCGGCTCGCATCTCGTTCTGGAAGTCGACGAAGCGGACCTGACCAAGGAGCGGCTGCAATCGCTGCTTCAGGACGCACGCCGCGTGCTGCGCGAAAAGGGCATCCAGCCGAAGGCCGTCGTCCGCAGCCAGAACCAGATCGTCGTGACGCTCGCCGATGCCGCGCAGAGCGATGCCGCCGTCACCGACCTCAAGACGCTCGCCAATCCGATCAGCACCGGCATCAGCGCCGGCCAGACGGATCTTGATGTCACCGCGAACGGCGCCACGATCACCATCGGCTTCTCGCCGGCCGGCATCTCGGCCAATGTCGATAATGCCGTCCAGCAGAGCCTTGAAGTCATCCGTCAGCGCGTCGACCAGGTCGGCGTCTCCGAGCCGACCATCCAGCGCGTCGGCGCCAACCGCGTGCTCGTCCAGCTTCCGGGCGCCCAGGATCCGTCGCGCCTGCGCGAGCTTCTCGGCTCCACCGCCAAGATGTCGTTCCACATGCTGGCGCCGAACAACGAGGCGGGACCTGGCGTGACCATGCTGAAGGACGAGGAAGGCAGGTCCTATCCGGTCCTCGACCGCGTCGAAATCTCCGGCGACCGGCTTTCGGACGCCCGCGTCAGCTTCGATCCGAACACGCATGAGCCGGTCGTCAGCTTCCGCTTCGACAGCGCCGGCGCCACCCGCTTTGCCGAAATCACCCGTCAGAACGTCGGCAATCCGTTCGCCATCGTCCTCGACGACAAGGTGCTAAGCGCGCCTGTTATCCGCGAGCCGATCACCGGCGGTTCCGGCCAGATCTCTGGCAGCTTCTCGGCCGACAGCGCAACGACGCTTGCCGCCATGCTGCGCGCCGGCGCCCTGCCCGCCAAGCTGACGGTCATCGAGGAACGCACCGTCGGCGCCGACCTCGGCGCCGACGCCATCAAGATGGGTATTTATTCCGGCCTCGTCGGCTTTGCGCTCGTCGCACTGTTCATCTTCGTTCTCTATGGCACTTGGGGCGTTCTGGCGAATATCGCGCTCCTGATCCACACGATCCTGACCTTCTCGGCCCTGACGCTGGTGGGTGCGACGCTGACGCTGCCAGGCATTGCCGGTGTCGTGCTCGGCATCGGTCTTGCGGTCGACGCCAACGTTCTGATCAATGAGCGCATCCGAGAGGAAACACGCAAGGGCAAGAGTGCCTTCGCCGCCATCGATACCGGCTTCCGCCGTGCCTATTCGACCATCATCGACGGCAACATGACGGCCCTGATCGCTGCGGCCATCCTGTTTTATTTCGGCTCCGGGCCGGTTCGCGGCTTCGCCGTGACCATGGCGCTCGGCCTGATCATCTCGATGTTCACCTCGGTCGCCTTCGTGCGCGTCGCGATGATCGAGATCACCCGCCGCAGCAAGCTCAAGGTGCTGAACATCCGGCCGCTGATCCCGTTCAGCCCCTATGACAAGCACATTCAGTTCATGAAGGCGCGCTTCTTCGGGGTCACCGTTTCGGCGCTGCTTTCGATCGCTTCGGTCCTGCTGTTCATCCATCCGGGTCTGAACTACGGCGTCGATTTCCGCGGCGGCATCCAGATGTCCGTCAAGACCAGCGGCCCGGCCGATCTCGGCACATTTCGCGATGGCCTGAACACTCTCGGGCTCGGCGAAATCACATTGCAGTCCTTCGGCGACAAAAACAGCATTCTTGTGCGTGCCCAACGGCAGGAAGGCGGCGAAGAGGCGCAGACGGCAGCGGTGACCAAACTGAAGGCCGAAGTCGCCAAGATTGATCCGGGCGCCACCGTCGAAGGCACAGACGTCATCGGTCCGAAGGTCAGCGGCGAGCTTGCCTGGGCCGGCATCCTGTCGGTGGTGATCGCCAGCTTCGCGATGCTCATCTACATCTGGGTGCGGTTCGAATGGCCGTTTGCCGTCGGCGCCATCGTCACGCTGGTGCTCGACGTCACCAAGGCGATCGGCTTCTTCGCGATCACCGGCCTCGACTTCAACCTGACAGCCATCGCCGCCATCCTGACGCTCGTCGGATACTCAGTGAACGACAAGGTTGTCGTCTACGACCGCATGCGCGAAAACATGCGGCTCTATAAGTCGATGCCGTTGCGCGAGATCATCGACAAGTCGATCAACGAGACCCTGGCGCGAAGCCTCTACACCAATGCGACGGCCTTCCTCGCGCTGGTGCCGATGGCGATCTGGGGCGGCAGCGCCGTATCAAGCTTCGCGATCCCGATGGTCTTCGGCATTCTCGTGGCCGGCGCCTCTTCGATCTTCATCGCGGCACCGATCCTGCTCTTCCTCGGCGACTGGCGCCGCCGCCATGCGAAGGCACCGGCAACCGACGGCGCAGTCGAAATCATCCCGCCGGAACAGGGTCGCCCGCGCAAGTCAGCGAGCTAAAATCCGCGTGTAAACGCATCTTGAAGAGGGCGCCGGTTGCAGAACCGGCGCCCTCTTTCTATTGTCGACCAAAGCGCGATGGCGAAAAATGTGAGCGTTTTCGGCATCATGCTCAACTTCAATAAGTTAGATCCGGATTCCGGTTTCGGAATTCTCCGCCAAAAGATCGGGGAAGCGCCAATGTCATCCAACCCGACGAGACCGCAGGAAACCAACGTTGCCGGCGATAGCGAGGAGCGCATCAAGCGTTTTCTCGCAACCGCCTCGCACGACCTGCAATCGCCGCTCCGTCATATCGCCATGTATGCCGAGCTGCTGCTCGACGATCTCGAGGAGACGCTGGACGGCGAACAGCTTCAGAGCCTCAGGATGATCATGGAAAAGGCGCAAGTCGCGCAGCGCCTCACCAAGGCATTGATGAGCCTTGCCGGCGGAACACCTCAGGTGACGCCTGAAGAGGTCGATCTGCAGGCGCTGGCCGAAAATGTCTGGGGCGAACTGACCGACGAGACGGCGACCCACGACGCGACGCTTGAGAGCCAAGGCCTGCCCTCCATCCGCACCGACCCTGCCCTGCTCGGCCTGGCGCTGAGGCATCTGCTGACCAATGCCCTCATCTATCGCAGCGAAGCGCCCCCGCATGTGGGCATTGCGGCGGAGCGAGAGGGGACCGATTGGTTGATCCGGATTTCCGACAATGGGATGGGCATCGATCCGGCTTATCGGGAGCGGATATTCGAGCCGTTCTGGAAATTGCCCAAGGAGGGAGCGGTCCAGGGCGCCGGTCTCGGATTGACGACGGCGCGGGAATTTCTAACAGCGCTTGGCGGCGATATCAGCCTTGAACATTCGGATGCAAGCGGCAGCCGCTTCGTCATCCGCCTTCCCATCGCTTGATCGTTAGATACTGTAGTCGTCCTTCCAAAAATCCGGGACGTCGTAGGTCACATATTCGCGGATGATGTGCTGCAGCGTCTGGGCATCGATTTCATCCTTGCCGATGCGGAAATCGACGCCGTAATTCGGGAATTCCTGGAAATAGCCGCCCGATATATCGGTCGAGACGACGCCGATCGGGCCGGTGTAACCGATGCCGCGCAATTCCGGTACCGTTTCGCGGAAATCGGCGTTCGGCAGGAGGCGGTTGTCGAGCAGGATCAGATCGAAACGCTCCAAGCGGATCTTTTCCAGCGCGTCACCGATCGATGGCGAATATTCAACCTCGACGGCCGGCTCGGAGAGATCGGCGATCTTCTTCTTGAGCGCACGGAATTCGATGAATTCGTCGTCGACAAAGAGAACTTTTACGGCGTTCCTTCGGCCCGTTTCGGTGATCATCGTCTCATTTCCCCAATCCCGAAACCACCGTCACGAAACCAAACCATTCCTCAAGGCGATCGCCACCATGTGAACGCGGTTGACAGCGTCAAGTTTGCGTGCGGCCGCGGTGATGTGCGAATTGACCGTGTGTTCGGAAAGACCGAGAATGATGGCGATCTCAGCCGACGTCTTGCCTTCGCTCGTCCATTTGACAATTTCCTGCTCGCGCTGGGTCAGCCGTCCGGACATTTCCTGCGTCAAGATTTCCTCATAAAGCTTGTCGAAAATGCGCATGGCGTCGAGAAGCATGTCGGCGACTTCGCTCTGATCCGGCTCCTGGCGCTCGCCGCTGAGCACGAGGCAATAGCGCCGCCCTTCCGGCGTAAACAGCGGGATGAACAAAAAGACGCCACTCCGGAACTCGTTGAAAACGAGATCGGAGCGATAGTCTTCCGGCTGTGCGCTTCTGCCATGAACCGGGGTTGCCAGAAACTGGGCGGACTTTGCCCGGACGGTCCCCAGCGCTTCCTTCAACGTCGTGATGAAAAGGCCGACACGCCGCTCGGCGACATTGGTGATGACGACATCGCGTTCAGCGAAAGGGGCCGAAGCCTCGGAGATGCGGGCCAGCGCGAAATGATCGAAGTTGTAGTGCTGCGCCGCCGACTTCAGCAGCCGGAAAAAATCGGTGCGATTGATCGCCCGGCTCAGTTCCGGTCCGGCGTGAAAGGGAATTGCCGGGGCATTATTCATTCCCACTCTTCCTCTCCTCCCGCCAATACCTCCAATCCCGAAATCTTGGGATATACGTCTTTAACGCGAAGAGCTACAAAAATTGCGAGACGGTTGATGACGAATATCGAAAACGGGGACTTTCGATATCTAAGGCGGAAATCATCAATTATCTCAACGACAAGTGATGCACGGGCAGATTTTACTGAGGGCAGTAGTTCTTACCTGGGTATCGTATTCTTCCTGCATTCAACATCCATGAATGCGAGAAGGCAGTGCCAGACGTAAGCGCGAGAGAGCCGACAGGCCCATTCAGCTAAGGGGTTGGCTGATGTTCGTGGCGGCGAACGCGGGTTGATCGGTTCTCTCAACGCTTATTTTGCGTACCATTTCCTTCGCGTCGGTTGCATCTTGTGATGCGTCCTCGACCTTGTCAATTGCGGTTCGTCATATGGCTTGGACAAAGAATGGAGTATGGGTTACCGGGCGCTCGCCGTTTCCTACATCTCAAGATTGAGAAGAATCCTGGCGAGGTCAAGCGGCTTTTCCAGATAGGCATCGGCGCCGGCCTTAAGTGAGCGCGCACGATCCTCGGCAGCATCCGAGCCGCTGCAGACGGCAAGCCGCATCGCTTTGAAACGATCGTCCCGACGCAGCGTGCTCACCAAGGCAATGCCGCTGTCGAGCGGCATGTAGAGATCGGCGACCAGCAGCTCCGGCAGGGCCCAGCCTTCCGCCGCACGCTGTTCCAGCGCCGCCAGCGCCGTCTCGGCGGTCGAAAAACAGAATAGATCAACCTCTATCTGCTGCTTCCTGCGGATATAGTCGAGATAGAAGAGATCATCCCTGCTGTCATCGACGTAAATTATGGTAGGCATTCAGCACCATGATTTGGATATTGTTCGAATGAACTTCGCTGTCCTTCAACGTCACGATATCGCGGTTTCACGAAAATTCGATCCATCTTATCGAAAAATCATTTCGCAAAAAGCGCAGCACCGCCCTCCCCTGCCTATTGAGTATTCCTCGATTTCGGAAAAAATGGCCGCGCGAACCGAGGAGGACACGACGAGTGCAGGATAAGTCCAACGTGGACCTGCAGGACCAACGGAGGCGGTGGCGCTACCGTGGCTTCGCGATTGCGGTTGGCGGCCTGATGGTCCTGCTCGGAATGAGCGCCGTTGCCGGTTGGCTGCTGCAGATCACGGTGATCATTTCGCTCGTTCCCGGCTTTCCATCGATGGCCTTCAACACCGCGCTCTGCTTCGTGCTTTCCGGCGTGGGACTTGCCGCCTCGACGCTGGCTGTCCGTCGTTTTCGGATCGCGGCAACGATCATGGCAGGGTTTGCGGCGGCAATCGCCGCGGCCCGGCTCGTCGAAATCGCGACGCTCGGCCGGACCTTCCACAATGTCGACCTGCTGATCGCCCGCTTCGTCATCCCGCCCGATTTCATCGCGCAGATCGGCGGCGGCATGGGGCCGAACACGGCGTTGGTCTTCCTGATCGCCAATCTTTCGCTGCTGCTCTCTCTCCACGCGGTGAGGAAAAGCCAGGTGGTGCAGGAACTGACGAGCTACGTCGTCATCACCCTCGGCATGATCGCCCTGGCCAGCTATATCACCGATGCCGAACAGGGTTACCGCTGGGGGCCTTACGTGGCGATGGCGGTGCATACGGCGGTCGGCATCGTGATCTTCGGCTCGGGGCTTCTCGCCCGTTCCTGGTGGTTGCTGCCGGCAAACCGAGCGCAGATCCCGCTCTGGATCCCAGCTGCGGTTTGCTTCACCGGCCTTCTCGTCGATCTTTATACGCCGCTCGGTGTTGCGAACGGCATTCTCTATGTGCCGCTGGTGCTGACGGCGCTCTGGTTCGGTAACCGGAACGCGCCGCTTTTCTTCGCCTTTGCCTGCACCGTGCTGCTGATGCTCGGCTTTTTCGCCGTCAAGCACGACGAGGCAGCATTCTGGCAGGAGATCGCCAACCGCACGATCACGGCCGCGACGCTGTGGCTGATCGCGATCCTCATCTTTTATTTCATGCGCAACAATCACAACCTCGAAACCGAGCGGGTCCGTTTCGGCGCGCTGGTTCGCGGCACGCCCGATGCCGTCATCGTCATCGACGAGAGTGGAGCGATCAGGAGCTTCAACCCGGCAGCTGAAAGCATGTTTGGTTACTCCCCGCAGGAGACGATCGGCCGGAATATCAAGATGCTGATGCCCGAACCCTACCATTCCGAGCATGACGGCTATCTCGCCCATTACCGGCGGACCGGCGAGGAGCGTATCATCGGCAAGACGCGCATGGTCTCTGGACGGCGCAACAGCGGCATCGTCTTTCCGATCGACGTTTCCATCAGCGCCGTCGCCACCGGCGATACGAAGATCTTCGTCGGCATCGTGCGTGACATCAGCGAGCGCTCCCGGCAGGAAGAGCGGATGAAAACGACACTTGCCCAGCTCGAGGCCTATACGGCCGAACTCGAGCGCAGCAACCACGACCTCGACGAATTCGCCTATATTGCCTCGCATGATCTCAAGGAACCGCTGCGCGGCCTGCACAACCACTCGCGTTTTCTCCTCGAAGACTATGAGGACAAGCTCGACGACGATGGCGTGCGCCGACTGAACCGGCTGGTGCGCCTCAGCCAGCGCATGGAAAAACTCGTCAACGACCTGCTTTATTTCTCCCGGCTCGGACGGCAGCAGCTGGCGGTCAAACGCACCGATATCGGTCTGATCGTCAAGGATGTCGTTGCGACGATGGAACTCCTGCTGGAGGAGCGGCATGCCAAGGTCATTATCGACGGCCAGTTGCCTGATGTGGTCTGCGACGCGCCGCGGTTGACCGAGGTGTTCCGCAATCTCATCACCAATGCGATCAAATACAATGACAAGTCGGCACCGCTCGTTTCGATCGGCTATCTCGATCGGTTCGTAGGCGAGGACGGTACCGTTGCCCGCAACGTTTTTTTCGTCAGGGATAACGGCAAGGGCATACCCCAGGAATTCCATGAGGACATTTTTCGCATTTTCAAACGGCTGGAAAAGTCGCAGGATTCCGACGACGGAACCGGAGCAGGCCTCACCTTCGTCCGCAAGATCATCGCGCGGCACAACGGCGATATCTGGCTGGAATCCGAGGTCGGCGCCGGCACGACATTCTATTTTACTCTGGGAAAAAAGCGCGAGGGGCAGAATGCAGCAGCGTGACACGCAACCCATCCTGATCGTCGAGGACAGCGAAGACGATTTCGAAGCGACGATGCGCGCCTTCAAACGCACCAACCTGCGCAACTCGATCCGCTGGGCGGCCTCCGGCCAGGAAGCGCTCGACATGCTCGGCGCGATGGTGCCGAAACCGGGGCTGATCCTGCTTGATCTCAACATGCCGGGGCTTGACGGCCGCAAGACGCTGGAGGCGATCAAGTCGAACGCCGGCTGGCGCAAGATCCCGGTGGTGATCCTCACCACCTCCGACGACGAACGCGATATCGAAGGTTGCTATGCGCTCGGCGCCAATACCTATGTGCAGAAGCCGGTCGATCTCGACGGGCTCTTCGGGGCGATCCAGCGGCTGAAGGAATACTGGTTCGAAATCGCCATCCTGCCGCTTGAGGACTGACAGATTGGCGGAAAACTGCAGCATTCTCATCATCGACGACAATATCGACGATCGCGAGGCGTATCGCCGCATATTGGGCCGCGTCTCCAGTACCGCCTATTCCGTCCTGGAAGCGGAAACGGGTGAGGAGGGCCTTGCGCTGAACGGCCGGAAACGGCCGAACTGCATCCTGCTCGACTATTCGCTGCCGGGGCGCAATGGGCTCGGCGTTCTTGCCGATATCCTGGAGAACGATCCCGCCGCCAACGTCATCATGCTGACCGGCCAGGGCAACGAAACCGTTGCCGTCGAGGTGATGAAGAGCGGCGCGCGCGACTATCTGACGAAGGATTCGCTGTCGCCGGAAACACTGCATCGCTGCATCCAGAACGCCATCATGCACGGCATGCTGGAAGCACGGCTGGAGCAGAAGCGGCAATCGCTCGAGATCTTCACGCGCGCCATGGCCCATGATCTGAAGGAGCCGCTCCGGACGATCAAATCCTTCAGCCGCATCCTGCACGGTTCTGCAGCGCTTCCGGCTGAAGACCGGGAACTGCTCGATTACGTGCTCAGCGCCGCCGACCATATGGAAGATCTGATCGTCAAGGTGTCGGGTTTCACCAGACTCGAGGCCTCCGGCGGGCCAGTGCTGACGCCGGTCTCACTCTCTGATGTGCTCGATCAGGTGGAGAACAATCTGCGCCAGCAGACCGAAAGCCGCGGCGCCGTCATCATCCGCGGGGCGCTGCCGGAGGTTATGGGCGATGCGACGCTGCTGACCCAGCTGCTGCAGAATCTCGTGTCGAACGCCATCCGCTACTGCGAGCAGAAGGTTCCGGAGGTCACGATCTCGGGCGAAGCGCATGGCGATTTCTGTCGCCTCACCGTGCGTGACAACGGGCCGGGCATCGATCCTCAGCATCGCGAACTGATCTTCCAGCCATTCAAGCGCCTCGTCGGCCGCGGCATCGAGGGCACCGGGCTCGGCCTTGCCATCTGCCGCCGCATCGCACAGCTGCACGGCGGCTCGATCTGGTGCGAGGCGGAAAATGGGCCGGGCGCCACCTTCATTCTCGACGTGCCGCTCTCCGAGACGAGGCCCGCGCCGCCTGCTGTTTCGGCCATCCCGCACAACAGCAAGCCGGCGGAGCAGCCAGGCGAAGGTGCAGGCCGGCTCGCCGAAGTGCTGCTAGTGGAGGACAGCCCGGCCGACATCCAACTTCTGAAGATCAAGCTGATGCGGCGGGAGAAGGTGGATTTCCACCTGCATGTCGCCACCAACGGACGCGAGGCGATGCGGCTGCTCGAAGAACGCGCCGGTAGCGCCGATGTGCCGCAAATCGACCTGATGCTGCTCGACATCAACATGCCGATCATGGATGGCTTCGAGGTGCTGCGTGCGCTTTCCGCCGATATCCGCCTCAACCAGATTCCCGTCTGCATTCTCAGCACGTCAGGCGATGAGAGCGACCGACAGCGGGCCAGAAATCTCGGCGCGCGCGCCTATATGGTCAAGCCGCCGACCCTGCAGCAACTCGAAGAGGCACTCGAAGATGTCGAACATTTGGAGTTGCTGCAGCGCGGCGATTCGCTTGCGCTTTGTGCGGAACAAAACTAAGCGGTGGTCATTGGCAACGGTATGACCTTCGCAGCTCTCATACTCGCGCTCCTGACGACACCGCTTCAATCAGGACTGCTTCCGATGGTATCAGGTATACATCACGTGACGGCCGTCACCCGAAAGGTGCAGGCGAACGTGGACTTTTACGTCGGTTTTCTCGGCATGCGGCTCGTCAAGCAGACGGCCGGCTACGAGGACGCGACACAACTTCATCTCTTCTACGGCGACGCGGCAGGAACGCCGGGTTCGCTCCTCACCTTCCTCGCCTGGGAAGATGGCGCGCCAGGCCGGGCGGGCTTCGGCCAGATCAGTGAAATATCACTGTCGATCGACCCCGCCAGCATCGGCTACTGGCTGACGCGAGCCATGAGTTTCGGCCTGCGCTCGGAAGGGCCGGCCGCTGAATTCGGCGAGCCTGTGCTGCGGCTGAAGGATCCGGACAACATCATCCTCAAGCTCGCGGGCGCAAAGACCCTGGTGTCGCCGGCTGCCTGGGACGGCGCATCGATCCCGGTCGAACATGCCGTCCAGCGCGTGCGCGGGGTAACCATGCTGACCGAGAAGCCTGCCGAAAGCCGCAGCTTTCTCGAAAGCCATTTCGGTTACCGCTTCCAGGCGAGCCGCGGCACGATCGACAGGCTGATTTCGCAATCCGGCGACGTCATCGACGTGCGCGATGCGCGTGGCTTCTGGTCCGGCGCGCCGGGCACCGGCACGGTCGATCACGTCGCCTTCCGCGCCGCGGACGAGGAGACGGTGCTTTCCGTCCGCAAGGCACTCGAGGCGACCGACGCCTCGCCGACCAGCATGCACGACCGCAAGTATTTCCGCTCGCTTTATGCCCGCGAGCCCGGCGGCACGCTGATAGAACTGGCGACCGACAAGCCGGGCATGACCGTTGACGAACAGCAGGCCGCCCTTGGGTCGAAGCTGTTCGCGCCGCCCGAAGCGATCACCAATCTCCACGACCTGAAGGTCATGCTGCCGCAATTTGCCATGCCCGGCCAACCGCGCATCAATTACCGCGAATTGCCATTCGTCCATCGCTTCTATACGCCGCCGGACCCCGACGGCAGCGTCTTCGTGCTGCTGCACGGCTCCGGCGGCAATGAGACGACGCTGATGCCACTGTTGAACAAGGCGGCACCGCGTGCGACGCTGCTTGGCGTGCGCGGCCGCGCGACGGAGGAAGGCTTTCCGCGCTGGTACAAGCGCCTTACCCCCTTCTCCTTCGATCAGAACGACATCAAGACCGAGGCGGAGGCCTTCGCTGCCTTTATCGAGGGTGCCGTCAAATCCTACGGGCTCGATCCTCAGAAAGTCGTCTATGTCGGCTATTCCAATGGCGCCAACCTATTGAATTCGCTGCTCTACCTGCACCCGAACCTGGTTCACAAGGCAGTGCTGCTGCGCTCCATGCCGGTTCTCAGCGACTATCCGCATGCCGATCTCAAAGGCACCGACCTGCTCGTCATCAGCGGCAAGACCGATGCCTACGGCAAATATGCCAGCGAGTTGGAAGCGCGGCTGAAGAGTTCGGGCGCCACCGTCGATTCCGACGTCATTCCCGGCGGCCACGATCTCGGCGATGCCGACGTGCCGATCATCCAGAAATGGCTGCTGCAGGAGAATCGCTGAGCGTCGTTTCCGAAAACGGCTAAACCTGAACGCGAGAAGCGCGGGCAACCATGATGCCGGCGAGCACGACGGCAGCGCCGAGCGCCTGCATCGTCCCGATTGCCTCGTTCAACAGTGCCCAGGCAAGGATTGCCGCGACGACCGGCTGCAACAGCAGCGTCAAAGAGGAAAAGGCCGGCGGCAGATAGGCCAGCGCGTAGGTGATCGCCACCTGTCCGCCGGCGTGGCTGATAAAGGCAAGACCGAAGAGGATCGACCAGCCATAGACGGTCGCGGGCAGCATCTGACCTTCGTAAAAGAAGCCGATCGGGAAGATGAAAATGGCAGCGGACGCCGTGCTCCACAGCATGATTCTGATCGTATCGAACCGGCTCCGCAGCCTGCCGATCGCCAGGATGTAGCAGGCGTAGAAGAAGGCAGCGATCATCGCGATGCCATCGCCGCTGAGATCGCCATTGCCGATGGCTGCCGGTCCGCCCTTCAGAACGACGACGCCTGCCAGCGCCAGGGCAAGCCCGAACAGGAAAACGCCGCTGATCCTCGCCCCGAAAAAGACGAAGGCGATCACCGTGACGAAGACCGGTGCGAGGTTGGCCAGCAGCGTCGCATTGGCAACCGAGGTCATGGTGAGCGAAAGGTGCCAGGCGGCGAGGTCGAGCGACAGCATGGCGCCCGGAAGGATCAGCATGCCGTAATCGGAAAGGCTCTGCGGCTTCGGGCCTGCATCCTTTTTCATGAGCGAAACGATGAAGATCGCGATCAGCGCCAGCGCTACGCGCCAGAAGGCCGTGGCCATCGGTCCGACTTCGGACAGCCGGACGAAGATCGGCGAGCCGCCGATCGCTGCCCCGCCCAGAATGAGGGCGGCGAGGGCGAGGCGATTGGAAGGCGAGGCTTCGGAAAGGGTGGAGGCAGCCTGCGACATGATCTTGATGCTTCTTCTAAGCCACCCGGATGCCCGGCGGCGGGACAATACCGCGAGGAACTATCAGAAGTCGGTCGTCGGCGACAGCCGAGGAGCGACAGATCGATCGAAAATCAGAGCGGATGGATATTTTTAGAGGTTGCCCGCAGCTTGACGGCGATCTCGGACGCGACGAAGAAGGCATGCTCGGTCACCTGCGGCAGGCCCATCAACTCGCCGAATGTACCCCGCGCCAGCGGGCCGGAGATCAGCAGCGAAGGATCGGCCGTTCCCGACGGGCCGATTGCCTCAGAACGCTCGGTGCAGGCAAGGCCGAGGCCGGTCGGATCGAGCGACAGGTGGCCGCTTGTCGCAAGGGCTGCAAGCCAAGGCTGGGTGTCAAGGATGCCGCCATGGGCCGGGCCGGTGGTGACGATGACGGCGTCATAGCACCGCTCCAGCGGCAGGCGCTGATGACGCGGCTGCAGGGCGCACAGAATGAGTTGGCCTTCGATGCGTGCATCCGCGACCGAACCGGCCAGGATGTCGAGGCGGCCCGCGGCAATCGCGGCGTCGAGCACAGCCTCGACCTGCGGCGCGATGCGGAAACGGTGCACATCCCAATAGGGACGCAGATGGCGGACGAGACGGCGTCGCTCAGTGTCCGGCAGCGCCTGCCAGAGATCGTGTCCCTGCGCCCGCACCTGATCGATCACGCCGTGCCAACTAATGCCCTCAGCCTTCGCCGCTTTTATGGCGGCGCGGATCCTTGCCAGCAGCGAGCCGGAAGAATGTGCCGCATCCACGACGAAGTCGCCAAAGAGCGGCTGCGGCACCGGCGCGTGCCCGCGCGAACGCAGACCGCGGCGCGAGATCGCGGACACCGGACCGTCATGTCCGCGCTCAGCAAGCGAGGCGATGACATCGGCGGCCGTCAGGCCGTTGCCGATGACCAGTACCCGGTCATGCGGGCGGATCACCTCGAGCGCGCCCGGCTTCGTGGTATCGGCGACGAAACGGGGATGGGCCGCAAGCCGGCTCGCCAGCCGGCCGGGGGCTGCGGGCGGCGGATGGCTGGTGGCGATCGCGACGATATCGGCCTCGGTCACGCCGCCCTTATCATCGCGGATGGTCCAGCGGCCGGCACGGCGCTCGACACCGGTCACCGCCGCCTGGCAATGCCGCACGCGACCGTCTTTCACGAGCGGCTTCAGCAGGGAGGCGACATAATCTCCGAACAGCCGGCGCCGCGGGAAGAGCGAGCCATCGGGCTGTCTGGCCTGAGGGTCGCCGGCGACGGCGTCGCGGGCTTCGATCCAGGCCTGGAATTCGCCCTGGTCGTCGGGCTGCAGGCTCATCTTGGCGGCCGGGACATTGATGCGGTGGGCGGGATCGGCCGTGTCGTAGGCAAGGCCGCGGCCGAGTTCGGCGCGCGGCTCGAAGACCAGGATGACGGGAGGCTCGCCGTAGTTCGCCCGGGCGAGGTGATAGGCGACGCCGGCGCCGGAGACGCCGCCACCGATGATAGCGACGACGGGCCGTTCGGACTTCGGGAAAGGCTTAGACTGCATGGTGGCCGGATCATCGCTTTCGATGCCCAAGCATAGAAGCCGGGCATGGGTCGCGCAATCCTCCCCGGCAATTGTCTATAAATATTGTGTAGATTCAATCTATGCCGATATCGTCATCGAAAAATCGGGGTTGCCGCGGATCGTGTTGCTCACCGTGCAGATTTCATCCTCGGCTGCATGGACGATCTTCTGCCGGGTTTCCTCGTCGATGTCGCCCTTGATCGAGAAGGCGATATTGAACCTGGCAACACGCGAAAGACCTTCCGTCGCCTTCTCGCCGGTGACCTCGGCAGTGATCTCGCCGATCTTGTCGAGAACACCCATCTGGCTGGCGGCCATGCGGGCGCTGAGCACGAGGCAGGCCGAGAGCGAGGCATAGAGCAGATCGAGCGGATTGAAGCCCGGCTGCGACGGCGAGGTGACGATATCGATCTCACCCCCGGTGGCGGAGGTGACATGCGGAAAACCCGTGCGGCCGAGAACGGCGGTGGCACCGGTCGGGCGGGGACGGGCATTGAGATCGACCATAATGAAATCCTTTTGACGAACTGTCTGCAGATGGCAATTTCCGCCCGGCGCCGCAACGGGCAAGGGCCGCCCGGCGGTTTCGGAACCTTTGCATTCCCTATCAGTTGATTACACCTGAACGAAATCAGCGACAAAGGTGAATTGCGATGCCTGATGTCCGTAGCGTGGACCGTCAAAGCGGGCGCATGGACGCGCGCGATCGGCTGATCGTTGCGCTCTATGCGCAGCTGAAAGCCGAGCGGGAAACGCGCGAAACGCTGGAATGGGCGATCCGCAACGGCGCCGTCTCGAAGGAAGTGCTTGAAGCGATCGCTGCCGATCCGGTTCCTGTCGTCACCAGCGAGGATATCGCTTCGCTGGAGAAGATCATCGCCCTCGACGAGCGGCGCAAACCAAATCGGAACTAGGCGCAATTCCAGCAAAGTGTGCAGTGGTTTGCATTCGGAATTGCGTGAAAACGAAAAGAGAGGAGATCCGAAATGGCCGATATCACCTATCAGGTCGTGCCGCACGACAATGGCTGGGCCTATAAGCTCGGAGACACGCTTTCGGAAACCTATGCAACGGCCGATGAGGCGATAGTCCATGCCAAAGACGCTGCGTCACGCCAGAAGATCGGCGATGGCGACGCGCTGCTCGCCTATCCCGCGGCCGATGGCGGCGGCTGGGCATTTCAGGAAATCGAAACCGATAAGAGCAACAGTCGGCTCTGATTTGCAGCGAGGATGGAATGGCCGCGCGGGCAGGCTGGAAAGGTCATCTGAAAGTGGGTGACCTTGCCTGTGCCGTCGGGCTTTACACCGCCATTTCCTCCTCCGACCGCGTCTCCTTCAACATCATCAACCGCAGGACCGGCCATCGGGTGGAGCGGCAATTCGTCGACGGCGAGACCGGCGGTCGAGCGCGACGAACAGGTCAAGGGCTATCCGCTGGAGAATGGCGATTACATCGTCATCGAGGACGACGCGTGCCTTAAACCCGTCGCGAGACAATTTCTCTTTGGCTACTGAATGGACAGTCAAACGACGCGACATCATGACGTGATTTTATCGGCTGGATTCGCGGAATGAGTTCGCTTAAAGTCGCGCCGCATAGCGAAGTGAGACGTGCCGCTTCAACAGGCTTGGGCCACTGGGCAGGTTTGCCCTGGCTGCATCGCCCGCCGGAACGGGCAGTTTGCGAAACTAGGACGACGTTATCGAAACGCCCAAACGAATTCGTTCTTCGCGAGCGGAAGCCGAGGAATGCAGAAAATCAGTTCCTGGCTCCGTTCAATCGAATACCGGCATGCCTTGATCGTGGCGAACAGCCGGAGTTTTCCAGATTGATCTATGTGAGCCTTTGATGACGATAGAAGATGCAGCTTTAGCAAGACACCACTATCCGGCGGGCTACCACCGGCAGTCTGTGCCCCGGTGGCGCGTCAGACGCGATGTGCTGGCAAAACTTGTTCTTACAATAGCATTTTATGCTGCTCTTTGGCGGGCCACAAGCATGTGGTACGGCCTGCCCGCAAACTTCGAAGACGGCGCATTTGTCGATCCACTTCCGATGAAGCTCTTGCTCTACAGCCTTATTCCTTTGTCGGGCTTGTATTTTCTGTTGGAGCAAAAGCAGTTCCTGCGGGTCTTTTCAAGGATTTCACCGTTCATCGTCGTTGTTGGCATTTCGTGCCTGACATCAATAGTCTTCTCCATCGACAAGGCCGCGTCCTTAAAAGGATTGGCCGCGGTCATCGTTCTCGCAATCCCACCTCTTCTGTACCGTGCGCGCTACGGCAATGTCGAAGCGTTCCGGATACTCGGGCGTTTTGCGATAGCGGCGGCATTTATCAACGTTCTCTACACAGTCGCTTTCCCACAATTCGCCATCATGCGTGGCAGCTATGCGGGCATGGTCAAAGGTGCTTTTTATCATAAGAACACGTTGGGACAGTTTTGCTCGGTCAGCTTTGTCTGCCTGTTATCGACGGAAAAGCTCGGCCGGCTTCGTTACAGCACCCTGATACGCTGGGCTGCGATGCTTTGCCTTCTTGCCTTGATTGTGGCAACGAAGTCCTCGACAGCAGTCGTCTTGACGATGTTCGGCAGCATGATGCTGTACGGCGTTCGCATTATTCACATCTACCCGAACCGTCTTTTTCGTTCCTTCGTCGTTTTCCTGTTGTTCGTGATCGTCGGCTTCGGCGCCAGCTTCATTTATCTCGGGGTGGCCTCAGCAGTTGCAGAAGCATTCGGCAAAGACATTACTTTCTCAGGCCGCACCAACATCTGGGAACAGCTATTGCCATTGATATGGGATAAGCCCCTAACCGGTTATGGCTTTGCGATGTTTCGTCAGCCCGAGGTCATGGAGCAATATGTCAAGGTTACCTTCGATGCCCGCTCGACCCACAACACCTATCTTGAGTTAGCGCTGAATATCGGCATTCCAGGCATTGCCGCATGGAGTTTGTTTTTGCTGACCCGCCTGTTCAGGAAGATGACCATCGTCGACGCCGATCCGGCCGAATCCGGCGCCAGGCGAAAGGAGATTGCCATCATCATCCTCATCATGCTTGGAGCCATGACCGAGGCAGGCATGATGCTGGCACCGTTCATTCTCTGGCCCCACATGGTCATGGCGCTCTCCGAACTGCGTCCCAGGTTGCGGACAAACCGGAATCTACACCAGCCCTGAGCCTGAGGGAAGGGCTCGACGTCTGGCGCGCCTCCCGGATGGCTTGTATGGCGTTGGCACGCGCCCCAGTTCCAGCGCTGCCAGCGATAGGTCGATCTAGATCGAGAGATAGCGCTTCTGCCAAGGCAGCCTATGCTCCTGCCATGCGCGCGGCGTGAAGTCGTCATAGGCCGTCTCGGCGATCGCCAGCATCCAATTCTGCGCCTTGCGGGCCAGCAGCACGCAGGACAATTCCATGCCAGGCGCAACGGTGACGGAAGGCCGGTTGGCGCCTGGAATATCGATCCCCTTGTCCCGCCACTGGATGCGGATCTCATCGGGCTCGGATGACCATTGGCCAGACGAAACGGACGCTTTTCCGTCGGGCTTGAAGGCAAGCGGCGGCGGGGTGATGTTCAGGAAGCTGCCGTCATTGAAATAATTGCCATCGATATCACCCGCGGTCGCTTTGCCCTTTCCCTTCAAAACGATATCCTGCTCGCAGCGCAGGAATATGTTGCGCCGGAAGCTCCCGGACCACGGACGGTTGGCGAAGAATGCGATGTCGCATTGGCTGATGACGTTGTCGTGGATATCAATGTCTTTGCGAAATGCCTGTTCCTGATCCGAAAAACCGCTCAGGCTGACGCCGCGATTGGTGTTCTCGATCCAGTTGTCATAGACGTGGTGGCCGGCGTGGTCGGCCTTGTCGCCGATGCCGTAGCCGAAGGAATAGTCATTCATCCTGCCGTCGCGCATGATGTTGCTGCGGACGACGGCTTCGTCGCCGATCGACGAAAAGGAAAAATTCTTGCCGCCGATGAAGTTGTATTCGACAAGGTATCGTCTTGTTTTGTCGCAGACCAGTGCACCCTTGTTGGATGTGCTCGTCGGCGACTGAAGGAAGAGGTTGCCGCGGATCGTGACATCGGAGCTGATATTGTCGTCGCTGTTTTGATAGGCAAACTGGCAACAATCTGCGCCCTCGCCCGGCGCCTCGCCCATGCGGTTGTTCTCCAGCAACACATGCGCCGTCTTCGTGAGATAGATGCCGTCGCCCCTGACATTCTCCGTTTCGCATCGCCTGACGGTGAGATTTTGGCCGTTGTGAAATTTGAAGCCGCGAGGCGAATTCTTGACGATCACGTCCTCCACCACCGTATCGGAAAACACCTGATAGGCGACGCCGATATCGTCAGCCCCGTCGATGACCTGTCCCCTTGTCGCGGCGCCGTGAATTTTCTTTCGCAGGATGGCGGGCATGGCATTTCCCTTCGATAGCGGTGCAGCGGGATTTAAGCAGAGGAGGTGTGGCGGATGTTTGAATATTCGGAAATCATCTACTCCCGATCATATCCTGTGTCAGCTTACGAAGCGCCCATCCCGGAGAAACGACATTCACGACGCGATAACCGTTTCCGGACAGGAAGACGGCGAGCTTCTCCATGCTTTTCTTCGTTCGGGCAATGCCGTGAAAAAGGATGACTGTGTCGTTCATCACCTGTCCGCTAAACCGGCCGCTGTCGATCAATGCCGAATAGCCAAAAATTCGAATGGCTTCGTTGTGGCGTACGAATTCCTTAAATCGGAGTCGATTTAAGGATAAGTTGTGCGGCATTCAAAGTGCTACAGCATCTGAAAAGACGTTTGCGCTGTCGAGAAAGAGAAATGCGAGCACGTGACGACCAGCATCAGACATATCGCTAAACTCGCAGGAACGTCAGTCTCGTCGGTCTCGCGTGTGCTCAACAACAGCGGTTACGCCTCGCCCGAGCTCAGGGACCGCGTCGAGGCGGCAATCCGAACACTGAACTACACCCCCAGCAAGGGTGCCCGTATGCTGCGCGGTGCACCAAGCCGGATGATCGGACTGATGCTGCCGTCGATTGACGTGCCGTTCTTTGGCATCCTCGCCCATGCCATCGAACAGGAGTTGTTTCAGCACGGCTATCAGACGCTGATCTGCAGCACGGCGGAAAATATCAATCACGAGGCACGCTATATCTCCATGCTGCTCGCCCAGCGCGTCGATGGGGTCATCGTCGCAAGCGCTTTCGGCAGCATCGAGCATTTCGGGGCACTGCGGGACGCCCACATTCCGATCATCGCCATTGACCGCGAGCTGAAGGGCATCGCCGACGACGCGGTGATGGCCGATCATGAGGACGGCGGTCGGCTGATGGCGCGCCATCTCATCGGCCTCGGCCACCGGGCGATCGCCATCGTCGGGGCGCCGGCACACAGCCAGCCTATCCAGCTGCGCCTTCAAGGCATCACGGCGGAAATGGCGAAAGACGGCATCACGCCTGCCGCCGTGGCAATGGCGGAAGAGCACAGCTTTGCCGAGACCTACCGGCTGGCGCGAGAATTGCTGGCGTCTCGACCGGAGGTCACCGCGATCATCGGCACCACCGACGTTTCCGCGATTGCCGCAATTCATGCGATCCAGGATCGCGGATTTTCCGTTCCGAACGATTATTCGGTCGTCGGTTTCGACGACCTGCCAGAGGCAGCCTACGTCTTTCCACGGCTGACAACGGTCGCGCAGCCGATCCGCAATGTCGGGCAGCAGGCAGCACGGCTGCTGGAAGCGCTGATCGGGGACCAGCAAACGGGGCACGGATCTCGACAGGGTTCGATCGTCAAAGTGCCGGTCACGCTGATCGCGCGCGATTCCACCGGCCCCGTCCGCAGCGGAAAAAACCCGCTTTAGGGCCGGACGATGACCTTGATCTCGCCTGGCAATGGCGCGTTGCCCACCGCGTCGGCGACCTCCTCGAGACCTATGGTTTTGGTGACCAATGCGTCCAGTTCCAATGCCCCGCTTGCCACCAGTGCCGCGGCGCGCGAATGGGTGAAGGGGTTGAGGTAGGCCGGCCTTATGTCGACTTCATTGATCAGAAGATCGAAGGGCAGAACCGGCACCTCGACACCTGTCGGCGTCACCCCGAAAAGCACAAAGGTACCACCGCGCCGCGCCATCCTCAGGCCGCTTTGCAGAGTTTCGCTCACGCCGGCGCACTCGATGACCACGTCTGCGCCGACTTTGGTGATCTCCCGAACACAAGCGATTGTGTCCGAAGAGGTCGGGTCGAAGGCGTGGGTGGCCCCCAGGCGCAGAGCGGTTTGGCGTCTCGATTGCTGGCGCGTGATCAAAATGACCTTGCCTGCCCCAGCCAGACGAGCCAGTTGCACCATCAAGAGGCCGATCACTCCCCCGCCGAGGATAGCGACGCCGTCGCCGGGACGGATCCTTGCCTTGTCGATGGCATGGATACAGCAGGCCAGCGGTTCACAGAAGGCGCCGTGAACGGGATCGAGGTCGGCCGGCAACAGGAATGCCTGCGCGTGCGGCACCGCCACGTATTCCGCAAAGCCGCCATCCCGTGTCACGCCGATGGCGGTCAAGCTCTCGCACAGGTTCGGCCGCGCTTGCGCACAAGCCGGACAGGTGCCGCAGGCGATATTCGGGTCGACCGTCACCAACTCGCCGCCAGTAAACCGGGCGACTTCATTGCCAATCTCTTCGACTATGCCGCAAAATTCGTGGCCCATGGTGACGGGGATAGAAGTCGGGTATTCGCCCTTGTACATGTGTCGGTCGGAACCGCATATGCCTGCCGCCGCGACCCGGACCAGCAGCTCGCCAGGTCCGGTAACCGGTTTCTCAACGCTGCGCATGGTCAAAGACCCGATCGACTCCAAGCGTACAGCCCTCATTCCACTCCTCCAGACCTCAAGTTCGATTGCCTATTCCTGCTGATTAGGCCAAGCGCTCAGCTCATGACATTGCCGCCGTCGACATTGTAGCATTGCGCCACGATATATGCTGCATCAGGCCCGGCCAGGAAGGCTGCCATGGCAGCCTGTTCCGCAGCGGCGCCAAATCGTCCGGCGGGGACGGCGGCGGCCACGCGAGCCTTCACCTCGCCGGGTTTCAAACCTTCCCGGCTGCCGAGTTTTGCATCGACGACGTCCCACATCGGCGTATCGACGACGCCGGGAGCGATGGCGTTGACGTTGATCCCGTAACGGATCAGCTCCAGAGCGCAGCTTTGCGTGATGCTGATGACGGCCGCCTTGGAAGCGCAGTAAGCCACCGCCGGTCCTTCGCCCCGACGTCCAGCCTGAGACGAGAAGTTGATGATGCGCCCACCTTCTCCTCTCTCCACCATGTGCCGGGCAACGGCCTGTGTCATGAAAATCAGGCCTTCGATATTGACCTGAAACACCTTCGCGGTTCGCTCCCGGGTTATTTCCAGAATAGACTCGACGTCGTAAATGCCTGCGGCGTTGACCAGGATGTCGATCTTGCCGGCGGCGGCGATGGAAAAGCGCAGGGCTTCTTCGATGCTGTCCTGGCTGGTCACATCAAGTGCTAAACCCCAGGCATCAGCGCCGATCGTCTCGGCCACCCGCGCGCAGCGTCCACCGTCGAGATCCGCGACGACAACCTTGGCGCCGTCAGCGGCGAAGCGTTCGCATACCGCTTTGCCAATACCGCTGGCGCCTCCGGTGACCAATGCCACCTTGCCGGAGAGCCGCGCGTTTTCTGTATATGTCATCGCGCTGCCTCCCCGATCGTCGCTAAACCGGCAAAGTCGCCATGCACGGCGGCCATTATGCATCGCTTCATGTTTGCTCCTCCCTTTTTGACTGGACGCTCGTCGGAGCCGCCCTCTGCCGAGGCGACGCCTATCGGCTAGGCCGGGTTAGGCTCCTTCGCCTCCCGCAGCAGAACAGACATGTCGGGGATACCGTCGGTGGCCGTCGCACCCGTCAGGCAACGCGCAGCAGCAGCATGGGCGACGGCGCAGATATGCTCGACAGGCCAGTTCTCATGCAGGCCGTAGAGCACGGCGGCACAGAAGGCGTCTCCCGCGCCGACAGTACTGACGATGTCATTGGGATCGACGGGTCGTGAACGCGTCATGATCGGGGAGGCGCCGGGCGCGAACCAGAGACAGATTTCCGGCGCGTGGATGATCGCTCCCTTCGTGACGCCCGCGGCAAGCAGGCGCTCGCCCGCCTTCAAAAGCCCCGCCTCGATCAAATCTCCGTTCGCATCGCGAACGATAGTGCCGGTTGCCCGACCCGCCTCCATCTCGTTGATGATCAGGAAGTCGCAGAAGGGCAGAGCGACGCCGACCTTGGCTGAAAATTCCGGGTCTTCACTCGAGACGAAATCGACGCAAGTCGTAAGCCCAGCGCGGCGTGCGGCTTCGAGCAGGCGCGAGGCGCCCGAAAGACCGTCGGCCCCTATTCGGTCGAGACCCGGCAACAGCATGAGATAACCGAGGTAGAACAGCCGATAGCCGGCTTCGGCGAAGGTCGCGGGTGAGATGCGCTTGTCCGTGACGGCATCGTTGGCGCCGCCATGATAAAAGAAGGTCCGGTTCTGACCGGGCACATTCATCACATGCGTATGCGCCGTCACCCGGTCGGCAAGCGCTGTGAGACCATCGACATCGACGCCGGCCACTGCAAGCCTGGATTTGACGATCTCTCCGTCCGGATCGGCGCCGATGCATCCCGCCGCCGCCAGTCTTCCGGGAAATCCAAGCGAGGCAAGATCGGTGACGACATTGGCAGCCCCGCCCCCAACGCCCAGATCCTGGTGCAGGATATGCGCAAGATTGCCCTGTTCTGGCCAATAGGACAGGGTGTGGACGCGATCGACAATGAAATTTCCGGCGCAAACGATGCCGCCCTGCTTGCGACTGTCGCGCTGGTGAACCTCCTCCCCGGTTCGCATCAGCAGACCCCTTCGTTCCACAAGGGCCTGAGCGGCGGCTCGTCTTCCTCGATCGCGGCAAAGCGCCCGATCGGCTCCAAAAAGAAATTATCGCTGTTGTCGTCGTTGACCTGGCTGACCTCGCCGACAAGGACAGGTCCGCCGCCTTTCCTGCCGTAAAAGCGGTGGTAAAGCCCGGTGCGGATGGTCACGCTCTGGCCAGGTCGAAGAACCAGCGGCTCCCATGCAGCGAGCCGGCGCGGCAGCCCGTCGACCGGAACCGTCACATCATCCTTCAGCAGATGGCCATCGGTATCGGTGGCGGCGAATTCGATGACGAGATCGCCGCCGGCGCGATTGATGATGTCTTCCATCTTGGCTGCATGACGGTGTGTCGGCGTGAGCTGCCCTTCCTCGACGAA
This sequence comes from Rhizobium sp. NZLR10, assembly GCF_019685125.1. NCBI lineage: Bacteria > Pseudomonadati > Pseudomonadota > Alphaproteobacteria > Hyphomicrobiales > Rhizobiaceae > Rhizobium > Rhizobium sp. NZLR10. The sequence continues at coordinate 184,833 of NZ_JABDWE010000008.1, forward strand.
GAGCAGCTTTTCGGCATAGGTCCGTTCACCCTCGACATCAACGATGCCATTGCGCAGGCAAAACAGCACGAGGCCGCATTCGGCAAATCGGTTCGAGCCGAAATCGGTGACATCCCACCCGAGTTGATGGGCGCGCAAATAGGCCGATGCCTCGGGATGAAGGGCAAAATCCGCCGCTGTCCAATAGCCCCATGCCGGCAAGGACCAGTGCCAACGTTTAAGGGTCGCGATTGCTCGCTGCAACGCGGCATTGATCTCGGAGCGCTGCATCAGAGGGACGCCCCCTCATACTCGACCGGCACGACGACGTCCTCACGGCCGGATTTCAGAGCTGCCGTCAGGACCGCATGATGCGCCTGCGCCTCCGCCGGCGTCGCACAGCCGAACCCGTTCGCATTGCCTCCGGCAAGCTCGTCGAGGAAGGCCGCCCACATCTGCTGGATGGCGTCGGCAAAACCGAATTCGAAGATCTTGCCGGTTATGGCTGGAAACAGCGAGCCGTATCCGAGATCCTCGGTGCTCCAAGCCTGCGCGCCGCCGTTGTAATCCATCCACTGCCACTGACGCGGCGACTTGGTGCTGAAGAATGCGCTTTTCTTCATGCCGAGAACGCGGATGTACCAGGTGTTGGATTCGCCGGGCGCGATGCGCCAGGTTTTCAGCACCATCGGGAAATCCTGATTCCCGGCGCTCACGCGGCTGCTGATCGTCGCATTGTCCCAGGTGGTGCAGGGCAGCATGCCGCCCTTGCCGTCCGGACGTTCGGTGACCTTTTTGACCAATTGCGCATGCAGGGTCGTCGGTCGCCAGCCGAGACGCAGCGGCACGTGCAGCACATGCATGCCGAGATCACCCATGCAGCCATAGTCACCGTTGATCTCGGCCATGCGCTTCCAGTTGATCGGCTTTTGCCGGTCGATATCCGAAGAGTGCAGGAAACCTGCCTCGACTTCGATTATGTCCCCCATCTCGCCGCTCTTTGCGAGGGCGATGACCTTCTGTGCGCCGGGAAAGAACGGCATTTCCGACGAACAGCGGACCAGGAGTTCGGGGTGCTCGGCGAGAACCGCCATGATCTCCCGGTTCTGAGCCGCGTCCATGCCGAAGGGCTTTTCGCCGAGAAGATGCTTTCCGGCCTTCAGCACGTCGACATAGAATTGCTGATGCAGCACATGCGGCAGAGCACAATAGACTGCATCGACCTCGGGATTGGCCAGAAGCTCCTTATAGTCGGCGGTGACCTGGCGAACGGTCGGCACATGATCCCTGAACCAGTCGAGCAGCGTCGCATTGGTATCGCAGACGGCGACAATTTCCGGTCGCGCCTTCACATCGGCCAGATGCAGCCAGCGCGCCGCGGCACTCGCGAACTCGCGCCCCATCAGACCGCAGCCGATGACGCCGAAGCGGAATATTTTCGTCATGACATGTCCTCCCAGACGCGTCAGCCAAGATGCAGCGAGGCTTGCTCGACGGAAGCCTTGTCATGGACGATCGCCATCAAGGCCTGCGTCATGCCGCCGGGATTCTTGTGTTGAATGACGTTGCGGCCATAGACGATGCCACGGGCGCCCTGCTCCATCAACTGCTTGGTGCGGGTCAGGATTTCCTGATCCGTAACGCGGCCGCCGCCGCGCACCAGCACCGGCAGGCCCTGGGCGATCTCGACCACACGGTGATATTCCTCGACATTGTCGCATGGGTCGGCCTTGATGATATCAGCGCCGAGTTCGGCCGCCTGGCGCACAAGCGGCAGGATCTTGTCGATCGCACCATCGACCATATAGGCGCCCTTGGAATTGTCCTGCATGACGAGCGGCTCGACCATCAGCGGCATGCCGTAGATCTCACATTGGCGCTTCAAGCTGTTCACATTGCGCACACAGGCACGATAGACTTCCGGCTGGTCCGGCAGCATCAAAAGATTGACGACGACACAGGCAGCATCCAAGGCAACGCCCTGTTCCACCGGCCTGTCGATCATTTCGGAAAACAATTGAGATGGCAGGGGATTGCCATAGATATTTGCGATGTCGGTGCGCAGCACCAGCGCCGGGCGATGCTTGCCGGGAATGGCCTGCAGAATGGGTGCGGTCCCCGGCGGAAGCTGAATGGCATCCGGCGCCGCCTGCGCGATCACCTCGATGGCTGTCTTCATATTCTCGATGCCGGCAAGGAATGTTCGTTCATTGAACATGCCGTGATCGATAGCGACGTCAAAACAATTTCCGGACACGCCGAAAAGTCGGTTCAACCGTGCGGACTTCATCAAGCTCCTCCCTGATATGGCAACGTTTCCACATTCAAATAAATCGGGCAGGAATGCGAGTCAACAAGATGTGGTAACGTTTCCATACCCGCTGATTATCGCGCCAGGCAGTTTTCCAATTCGGACGAGGCGCTGCTCGCGCCTCGTCCCGAAAGCGCTACCAGCAGGTGAACCCAGCATCGACGTTGACGATGGCGCCGGTCATCAGGCTGGCAGCGCCTGAGGCGAGGAAGAGGACCGCGCTTGCGACCTCCTCCGGCGTTCCCATCCTGCCCATCGGCGTGTCGGCGAGCCAGATTGGAATCCGCTCGCGATTGGCTTCGACGGCCACCACCATCGGTGTCTCGATGTAGGTGGGCGCGACGGCGTTTACCCTGATGCCATGCTGCGCCCATTCGGCGGCCAACGAGCGCGTGAGGTGATGGACTGCCGCCTTGGAGACGTTGTAGGCCGTCTGCGGCTGCGGCCGGTTGCAGATGTGCCCCGACATCGAGCCGAGGTTGACGATGGCGCCCCGCTTCATCGAGATCATGTGACGACCGAAGGCGCGCGAGCACCAGAAGACGCCGTTGAGATTGACGTCCATCATGCGCAGCCAATCGGCATCGGTGAGATCCTCCGCCGCGATGCCGTTCTGACCGATCCCGGCATTGTTGACGAGGATCGTCGCCGGCCGGGCTCCGCCGGCAAGCTCATTGGCGATTACATCCATTCGGCCGGCGTCGGTGACGTCGCCCACCCGGACTTCGATATCGTACCCCTTATCGCGCAACGCAAGCGCTTGCTGGGCGTCGGCCTCGCTGCGTTCGATGACGACGACAGCGGCGCCTGCCTCCGCCAGCGCCTCGGTGCAGCACAGCCCGATCGCACGCCCTCCCCCCGTGACCACCGCACGTTCACCGTCGAGGCGAAATTTCTCCTGGTAGCTCATATCAGGCTCCTTCAGATGTCGAATGCGCTTGGAAGTACCACGATATCGCGGATGGTGACGTTGCGCGGCCGGGTCAGCATGAAGATGATCGCGTCGGCGACCTCCTTGGGTTCGATCAAAGCTCCGGCCTCCTTGGCCTTGCGAAGATTTTCCTCCGGCCAATCCGCGAGCAAAGCGCTGATCACCGGCCCGGGAGACACCGACCCCACGCGAATGCCATTTTTCAGAAGCTGGCGTCGCATCGTCTGGACGAAGCAGGTCATCGCCCACTTCGATGACGAATATACCGGTTCCCATGGGATAGCCGAATGTCCAGCGACGGAGCTGGTGATGACAATGTCGCCAGTGCCCCGTTCGATCATGTGAGGAATGACATTGTGAACGTTCTTGATGACGACATTCACATTGAGATTGAGCATCCGATCTATGGTGTCGAGGTCAGTTTCGGTCAGGTCTCCGCCGATATAGGTCCCTGCATTGGCATGCAGAATATCGAGTTTGCCCGTCTTCGACAGGACACCCTCGAGCAGTCCCGCACACTCGTTCGGATTCAGCAGATTGATCACGAGCGGAATAGCGCGCTCGCCAAGCCGGCTGCAAACCGTCTCAAGGGCCTTCTCATCCCGGTCCACCAACACGACCGTCGCGCCTGCGGCGAGCATCGCCTCCGTCGAGGCCAATCCTATGCCGGACGCTGCGCCCGTGACCGCCGCGATCTTCCCGTTCAATTCCTGCATCGATTTCTCCTCCTGCTTGATCCTGATTGCTAATTCTTCCCGACGCCGCAGGCGGCGTGATAGTCGGCGAGACTGTTCATCACTCTCCAGATCAGAACCTCATCCGGATCGAGCGGCGCGTCTGCAAAATCCTGCGCGGCCGGCATATACTGCCAAAACAATGGCAGCGGGACGGATTGCCCTCGAAGGGCCCTGCACAGGCGCCGGACGGCATCTTGCGCTTCAGCCGACGCCCAATAATAGCGGATGCGGTCAGACAGCGAGTAATGCCGCAACCAACACATCTCGGCTTTTGTCCCGTGGTAATGGCGGCTCCAATTGCCCGGCTGATCGAGCATCAGCGCTTCCATCGCCGCATAGAGCGGACGCTGGCCGTAGTCGGGCAAGAGGTCCGAAGCGATCGCGTCGAGCGCGTAGAGCGCTTCACGCAGGACGAAGGTCAACTCGGGACCGACCTTCAGAATGGGGAACCCGTCCTTCACCAGCGCGGTCAACGGCCTAGTCCGCTGATAATCCGTCGAGTGGGCCTCGAACACAAATTGCGGCTCGTCGATGAGCACCGATTTCAGGCCGTCTATCTTGCTGCGGTCGTAGAAGATGACATTCTGATTGCCGAACTCGACGCCCGGCTGAACGACCAGCCCGATCGCCCGTCCAAACGCTTGCCCGAGGCCAGCCTCGGCAAAGATCCGGCGGTGGACTTCGATCGTCTTCAGCGCCGCCGCGGCGGCCGTCGGCTCGATCGTCGTCAGGGCATGGTCGGCCCCGCCTGGCGGCGGCACTTCGGTGCCGATGACGTAAACCGGCATTGCGCCGCCGGTGTTTTTGGCCGAAGCCTCGGCGACCGCGGCAAGCCGGGCGGCGCGATGGGCGGTGGTTTCGTCGTCAAGCGCCGTCGGCTCGCCCTTGCAGCCCATCGAGGCGTCGAGGTGAATTTTGCGGAATCCGGCGTCGACATAGGCGGCAACTATCTTCTCCGCCTCGGCCATGGCCTCTTCCGCCGGGCGGTCGCGCCAGGGATTGGGGCCGAGGTGATCGCCACCGAGAACGATCAGTTTTTCGGGGCAACCCTCCTCCGCCGCGATCGTCATGACGAGGGACGCGAAGTCGCTTGGCGTCATCCCGGTATAGCCGCCGAGATGATTGACCTGGTTGCAGGTCGCTTCGATCAGCACGGTGCTCTCCTGTTGCCGCCCGTGTCGGAGCGCAGCTCGAAGCACGATCGGATGGGCGGAGCACACGGAGGTCACGCCTCTCGGGTGGCCTTCGATCCTCTGCCTGGCCAGTTCGTTGAGATGCACCTGCATTACCGCCGCCTTTCCGTTGAAGCGATAAACGCATCGAGTTCTGAGCGGCTGCCGGCGCCTTCCATCGGACCCAGCACCATGACGTTGCGGGCGCCGGCGGCCGAGGCATAGGTCAGAGCCTGCTGCGGAGACATTCCGAGCCGCCGGCAGGTGAGATAGGCACCGCCGAAGCAGTCGCCGGCGCCCGTAGGGTCGACCTCCCGAACGACAAAGGCCGGAGCATCGACGCGGTCTCCCTGGCTGCCGAAGTAGGTCGCGCCGTCGGCTCCGCGCTTCAGCACGATCTCCTTGACGCCAATCTCGAACAGGCGCCCGATCGCTTCTGCCTCGCCTTCGACACCTGCGGCACGCTCGAGCTCCTCTCCGGAAGGCAGAAGCAGATCGGCGGCGGCGACAAGCTTGGAAAACCGGCGCTCGGTGTCCTCGTCCAGCTTCAGCTCTTTGCGAAGGTTCGGATCCACCGACAGCGTTCCCCCGCGCGCCTTGACGATGTCGACCGCCTTGTCGATCACCGCGCGCGCACTCGGAACCGACAGGGCGGAGCCCATCACGTGAAGATGTCCGCTCCGGTCAATGAGATTGCCGACCAATTCAGACCAGCCGAAGCGCGCGGCGGCCGAGGTGGCGATGTTGTAGACGAAATCTCTGGAGCCATCCTTCCGGTAACGAACGAAGGCGCTTCCCGTCGGATAGTCCGGATCAATCGAGATCGCCGAAACATCGACGCCGTCGCGTTTGAGGCGATCGGTATTGACGCAGCCGAAATCGTCATCGCCGACGGCGCCCACCATTGCCGCCTTACCGCCGAGGCGGCCGCACTGCGAAATGAAGATCGCCGGCGCTCCGCTCGCAAACGGACCGACGAGCGGCTGGGCTTCGAGGAACCCGTCTCCAACCGTCGTGGCGACGATCTCCACGAGGATCTCCCCCACGCAAACCGTGGGACCAAGCGCGTCCGGAGCCAGTATTGAAGCCATTTGCAATCCTGCTTTCGATCCCTGTTGTCGTTAACTCATCGCCGATGGGACCGGCACACCGTCCTCGCTGCCGAACTCCTCGCTTTCCAGCGACAGAAAGCGCCGGTGCAACATGCATGCCGCCCCGAAGGCCGAACGAAACTCCGCATCATCGTCCACGACGATCTCCGGCGTGGGGAAAGCGATGTTCTGGCCTTCCGACATATGGACCGCTACGCGGGCAGCCACCATCGGGTAGAGGGATGCAACGGAGCCGCCGAGTACGATCCTGTCCGGGTCGAGCAGACGACAGGCCTGCAGCAATGCATATGCGAGATGGCGCGACCAGGTTTCGGCGATATTGACCGCGGCCGGGACGCGATCACGAACGCCGCCAAGGAAATCCTGCAGATCCGCGTCGTCGCGTCCAATAGCCTCGCGATACTGCTTGATGAGCACCTCGCGACCGATCAGTTGTTCAAGCTTCTGACCGCCGCTTCCCGGCACCAGGGTGTGGCCGATTTCTCCCGCCAGACCGTGGCCGCCACGAAACAGCTTGCCATCGATCATGATGCCGCCGCCGACGCCCGTTTCCATCAGCAGAAACAGGGTCACCCCTGCGACGCCGTGACGATAGCTGTCGCCGATCGCAAACGCATTGGCATCGTTTTCGACCGCGATCGGCACGGCGGCCGGGAAGGCTGACCGGGCAATCTCTTTCAACGGCACGTCTCGCCAGCCGATGATCGGCGCCAGCGTGACAAACCCATCCGGACGGACGTGGGACGGCGTCGATAGGCCCAAGCCTTTGCACCTGTCGATCATCCTCTTAGCCATTGCGCCGATAATCAGTTCGATACCCTGCGCCACGGCCTCCTCCACCGTCGAAGACGGTGTGTCGAACGCCATTTTCCGACATGCCCGAACCTCGGCGGAGAGGTCGACAACCACAGCCGATATATGTTCGACGCCGATCTCGATCCCGACGAAGAATGCAGCATCCGGAACCAGTTCGAGCATGATACCGGGACGACCGGCACGGGAATGCTCCAGGCGCTGCTTGCCGCTCTCCTCCGACTCCTGAACGAATCCGCCCTCCGTCAGTTCGGCGACGATCTCTCCCGAGGATGAGCGGTTCATGCCGAGCTTGCGGGCGAGGTCGGCCCGGCTGAGGCTTCGGTGGGCGTAAATCGTCTGCAAGGCGGCGACGATATTGTTCTGCCGGATCCTGCGCGGCGAACTTCCGATGGAGACGGTGTCGTTCATATTTCAGTTCCCTCCAAGTCGCCCAACCCTTACACGACTGGAACAGGCTGTCAGAAGGATATTCAGGGCCGCGCGCTTGTGGCGCGGCGACGCTTGGCCTCGTCATATTTCAGCTCGATGTAGCGCTTCGCGTGCGCCGCAAGCAAATCATTATCCTCCCAGGTATCGCGCCAGATCGCGCAGGCGAGCGACAGGCCTTCATCGACAACCGTCGTCGAGAAGCTCTCGAACACGACGTCGCCGTTGTAACCGATGTCGAGCAGCGCGTCGAAGATCAGATCGAAGTTGATGACGCCGTCTCCGAGATAGCCGCGATTGCTTTCGCCGATGTGGAAGTAACCGATCTTATCGCCGGCAAGACGGATCGCGGCGGCCGGATTGGCTTCTTCGATGTTCATGTGGAACGTGTCGAGATGGAGACGGACATGCTGCGATCCTGTCTCGGAGATGAACTTGAGCCCTTGCGCCGTGGTATTCAGCAGGTTCGTCTCGAACCGGTTGACTACCTCCAGCACCAGGTCGACGTTCGCCTGCCTGGCGACTTCGCCGGTCGCGGCGATCGCGGCGACGCTGTTGTCCCAGCCCTTCTTCGTCGGCTGGCGATTGTACTTGGTGTGCGCGGAATAAAGAATCCCGCCGAGCTTGTTGCCGCCGATATCGCGGACCGCACGAACGGCGTCGGCCAGCGTCTGCTTGCCGGCGGACACCGCAGAAGCATCCTCGCTCGATACGTCTTTGTCGAGCGGCAGGCCCATGGTCACGCCAATCTCCAGATCGAGAGATTGTGCAAGCTTTGCCAGTCGATCGAGATTGAATTTCTCGGGGCGCAGATAGGCAAATTCGATGGTGCGATATCCGTGTTCCGCCGTCTTGTTGAGGGCCATTTCCAGGCCTTCCTGCGTTTGGCCGCCTGTCCATACAAATGAATGGATACCCAATCGACGCATAGGTTTTTCCTCCACGATATGCCAGTGATTTCGCCCAGTGCTATGCCATTTAGTTTGGCAAGACAACAAATAAATTTCGACACGCTCCTTTTATTGCCTCGCAAAATTACTTTGCAATGCAGCATTTTATGCCCATTGCCATCGCCTCACATTCGCTGGGGAAATTTGTTCCTGCGAAAATCAATGGGATAGACCATCTATTTGCATGGTTAGACAACAAATGTTGCGCTGTCAGTTTTTTTGGCCTACACAAAGCACCGGCGAAATGATCTCGCTGCTATCTGGGAGGATTGGAAATGCACTATGCTTTGAAGGCTAGCGCGCTTGCGCTGACGCTCGGCCTCGCGACGACCGCTTCGCCGGCCTGGGCTGACTTCTGGTCCGACGCCGGCGCAAAATTCAAGGGTGTGACACTGCACGGCGTCACCGAAAGCACCCCGCCATCGAACTACATCAAGAACGTGCTCGCTCCGGAATTCGAAAAGAAGACCGGCATCAAGGTCGAAATCGAGACGACGTCCTGGGATCAGATGTACGACAAGGCCATCAAGGACATGGAAGCCAAGACCGGCATCTATGACATGGTCTATATCGAGCAGGACATCATCTACTCCTATCTGGCCAGGAATTTCCTCGTCGACATCACCAAGACGCTGAAGGATCAGCCGGATCTGAAGGCGCCGACCTACGACGACTCGAATTTCACCAGCTTCTCCGACTACTTCAAGGATGCGAGTGGCGATCTCTTCGGCACTCCGATGGAAGCTTTTCTGAAGACATATCTCTATCGCAAGGACCTTTTCGACGATCCGAAGATCAAGGAGGCCTTCAAGAAGGAAACCGGCAAGGACCTGAAGCCGGCGACCACACACGAGGAATACACTCAGATCGCCGAATTCTTCACGAAGTACGGCAAGGACAATGGCATGGAGCTCTGGGGCACGACCGCTCAAGCCCATACGGGCCATCCGGCGTCGTGGTATGAATTCTTCGAGTCCATCGTACCGACGTTCGGCGTCTACAATTGGGGCATCGACGCCAAGAACAACTATGCGGCGACGGTCGAACACGGCGGCACGATGAACGGCGACAAGGCGAAGGCCGCGTTGAAGTATTGGCTGCACCTGCGCGACATCGCTCCGCCTGAATCGACGCAGTCGACCTGGACGGAAACCGCAACGACCTTCGCCGCCGGCCGTGTCGCCCAGGGGCTCATCTACGGTGAGAATGCTGCGTGGATTGCAAGCGATCCCGCGCAGTCGAAGGTTGTGGGACAGGTCGGATTCGCTCTGCCGCCGCTCGAGCCAGGCGTGTTGGACGATGCGAAAGCCGGAAAGGGCTACATCGGCTACTACGATGGCGGCGCCTTCGGCGTGCCGATCACGTCGAAGAACAAGGAAGCATCGCTGCTGTTCCTCGAATTCATCGGCCAGAACGAAGTGCAGCCCGACTGGGCCATCGCCGCACCACGCATCACCAACAAGGCGACGTTCGACGATCCGAAGGTGAAGGAGATGGATATCAAGCTCGGCGGCTTCTACACGATGCTGAAGGACGAGGGCAAACTCTTCGCCGGCGCTCCTCCCTACCCCTTCCATGCGCAGGTGCGTGAAGCGACCGCTCCGATCTTCTACGACATCCTGACCGGCAAGATCGCTCCCGATGAAGGCCTCGACCAGATGGCGGCCAAGGCCGAAGAGGAACTGACATCGCTCGGCTATCGCAAATAAACATCCTCCCCAACTGACGGGTCGTGTCCTACGACCCGTCATCTTTCGCTCCGGGATGGGGCGGACGTCGACACAACGTTCATGGGGGATAGGCGATGCATTCACAGAAGCTCGGGTGGCTGTTGCTGTCACCGACCATCGTGATCCTGGGGCTGTTCGGGATCTTTCCGTTCATCTACGTCCTCTGGGTCTCGTTCCATGCATGGAACCCGTTCGCAGCCAACCCGGGCATGGTCTTCAACTGGGCTGACAACTATCGGCGGCTCGTCTTCGATCCCCAATTCCTGGCCTCGCTCGGCATCACCCTCACATTCGTCTTCTTCGCGGTCGTGTCGGAGCTGGTCCTTGGCTACATCCTCGCCCAGGCGCTGCTGAAGGACTTTCCTGGGAAAGCGGTGTTTCGCACGATCCACACCCTGCCGCTGATCATGGCGCCGATCATCGTCGGTTCCGTCTGGAAGCTGATGACCACACCGTCCATCGGCATCATTCCCTATCTTCTCAGGAGTTGGTTCGGCTACGATCTGAACATCGGCCAGAGTGCTGCCGCGGCCTTCACCGTCACGGTGATCATGGACATCTGGCACTGGACGCCGCTCGTCACCCTCTCGCTGATCGCCGCACTGGTCTCGCTTCCGTCAGACCCGTTCGAGCAGGCGCAGATTGACGGCGCGGGCAAGAGCCAGATCTTCTGGCACATAACGCTCCCCTTGATCCGCCCGGCCCTGCTCGCCACGGTGTTCATTAGGCTGATGGACGCGCTACGCACCGTCGACGAAGTGCTGATGCTGACCGGAGGCGGCCCGGGTTCATCGACACGCTACATCGGTGTCCATATCTTCAAGGAAGTCTTCCCCAAGACGAATTACGGCTACGGTTCGGCGATCTCCGTCATCGTCCTATACCTGACGATCGTCGTCTGCTGGCTGCTCTACGTCGGCTTGATTGCGCCCCGCGTGAAGAGAGGTTGACGCGATGAAGACCCAGAACCCCTGGCTTCCGGTCGTACTTTGGACTTTGATAAGCCTAGCGACCCTTTTCCCGATCTACTGGCTGTTCGTCATATCGGTGAAACAGCCCTTCGATCTGTTCTCGACGCCCGATGTTATTCTCCGCAGCTTCTTCTGGAAGAACTACCAGGACGTGCTCACAAATCCGACCTTGCGCGGATACATGCTGAACTCGATGATCATTTCGTCAGGCAACGCGCTGCTCGTCACGACGCTCGGCTTTTTTGCCTGCTACGCGCTGACACGCTTCGACCTCGCCGGCAAGGAGAGCATCTTCTTCTGGACGATCACCAACCGCATGGCGCCTCCGGCGGTCTTCCTCCTGCCACTTTTCCTGCTGTTGACGCAGGTCTACAGGATCGGCGACTTCTCGCTCGCCGATTCCCGGCTGGGCATGATCCTGGTCTACTGCTCCTTCAACCTTCCCTTCGCCATCTGGACGCTACGCCCGACCGTAGAGGGAATTCCGAAGGAGTTGGACGAGGCGGCCTATATGGATGGCGCCAGCCCATGGACCGTCCTCTACGACATCGTCTTTCCTTTGGCGCGGCCCGGACTTGCAGTGACGCTGATCCTGACCTGGGTATTTGCGTGGAACGAATACCTGCTCGCTGCGACGCTCACCAACTTCAATGCGCGGACACTGACCACCGGCCTGTCGGAATACGTGACGACCACGGGGACGGCCTGGGGCATCATGGCCGCGATCTCAATGCTGACACTGGTTCCGGCGCTCATCGTCTTTTCGGTGGTGCAACGTCACATCGTTGCCGGCCTGACCTTCGGCGCAGTGAAAGGATGAAGCAATGACGTCTCAATCAGGAAATAACGAACGCAAGCCGGGATTTCTGCCGATCGAAACGAACTGGTTCGACCGGCTCTTCATCTCGGTGGTGCTCTGGGTCGCGCTCTCGCTGTTCTGGATGCGGTTCATCGAGCCGTTCGGGCTTTCGGTATGGTTCGCGGCGGCAATCGCGGCAGTCCTCGGCGTCTACGTCGTCTGGAAGGGATGAGCCGATGAGTAACACCACAGAGACACAAGCCGCGCTGCTTTAGGGAGGAACGACATTGGCAAACGTACAGGTAAGCGACGTCACCAAAAAGTATGGCGCGCTTCAGGTCATGCACGGCGTCAGCGTCGACATCGAGGACGGCGAATTCGTCGTGCTGGTCGGGCCCTCCGGATGCGGCAAGTCTACCCTGCTGCGGATGATCGCCGGTCTCGAGACCGTCAGCAGCGGTGACATCCGGATCGGCGGCCGTGTCGTCACCAACGCTCCTCCGAAGGAGCGCGACATCGCGATGGTCTTCCAGAGCTACGCGCTCTACCCCCATAAGACCGTCGCCGAGAACATGGGCTTTCCGCTGAAGATGGCCAAGCGCCCCAAGGCGGAGATCGACGAGAAGGTCGGCAGGGCGGCCGAGATCCTCGACCTGACGCGTTATCTCGACCGCTATCCGAAGCAATTGTCGGGTGGGCAGCGTCAACGCGTGGCGATGGGCCGTGCCATCGTCCGCGATCCGAAGGTCTTCCTGTTCGACGAGCCGTTGTCGAACCTCGACGCCAAACTTCGCGTCACCATGCGCGTCGAGATCAAGGAGCTTCACCAGCGGCTGAAGACCACCACCGTCTACGTCACCCACGATCAGATCGAGGCGATGACGATGGCCAACAAGATCGTGGTGATGCGCGACGGCAGGGTCGAGCAGATCGGCAAGCCGCTCGATCTTTACGACTTCCCGGTCAACCTCTTCGTCGCCGGCTTCATCGGCAGCCCATCGATGAATCTTCTTCAGGGCCGCGTCGCCACCCGCGACGGCAGGAAGTTTGTCGTCACCGACCAAGGTGTCGCCCTTCCCATGGAAAACACCAAGGTGGATGAAGGAAGGGCCGTGACCTACGGCATCCGACCGGAGCATATCACCATCGGCGACGACGGCGTTCCGGTAGAGGTATCGGTGTTCGAGCCCACGGGTTCGGAGACATTGATCTTCGGCCGCGTCGGAGGCGTGCCCATCGACGCGTTGATCCGCGAGCGCATCGAGGTAGATCCCGGACGGACGATGTACTTCCACATCGATCCCCGACGTGCACATATCTTCGATCGGGAAACGGGCCAGAGACTGTGAGGGAGACCACCATGGACTTCAAAGGAAAAACCGTCATCGTTACCGGTGCCGGAAAAGGCATCGGACGCGAAATTGCGAGGATGCTCATCGAGCGTGGTGCTGAGGTCGTCGCTCTGACCCGCAGTGCGAGCGACGTCGACCTGCTGCGAGAGGAACCCGGCTGCCGCGCCATACAGGTCGATCTCGCGGACGCCGATGCGACCAGGGAGGCGGCGATCGCGGCCCTTCCGGCAGATTTCCTCGTCAACTGCGCCGGCACAACCGAACTGCAGCCTTTCCTGGATACGACAGTCGAAGCATTCGACCGTCTTGTTGCGGTCAACACGCGTGCTCCGATGATCGTGGCGCAGGAATATGCTCGTTCGCTGATTAAGGAGGGCCGCAAGGGCGCCATCGTCAATGTCTCATCGATCGCGTCGTTTATCGGCATCCCCGACCACGCTGCATATTGTGCGTCGAAGGGTGGATTGGACGGCTTGACGCGTGTCATGGCAAAGGAACTTGGGCCGCACGGCATACGCGCGAACGGCGTCCACCCAACGGTGACGCTGACGCCAATGGCGGTGAAGGCATGGAGCGATCCCGACAAGGCCGCCGGGATGAAGCAGCGAATTCCCGTCGGCCGCTTCGCCGAGCCGAGCGATATTGCCGACGTCGTTCTTTTCCTGCTCTCAGATCAGGCTGCGATGGTGAACGGGATATCGATGCCGGTGGACGGCGGCTTCATGATTGCGTGACGTCGACGGCGCCGCGCGTCTTTTCAGGGATCTACTGCACCAATCGGCGCAACTGGTCCTGATCAACAAAATGATCTGTCACGCCGGCCTCTTTATCCGGATGACTGAAAACAAGACCGTCGGAATCCTCAAGCTCCAGGGCTTGCTCCGTATTCATAATCCCGAGCGGCTGGCGCTCATACTCGGACTCGAGCGCCGCCTCGACGATGGCTTTCTTCTTGCGCATATTCATGTCCTCCGTTGCTCAATGGATAACGGATGGCCGGACTCGCAGTTCCCATTAGGGATTCACGATATAAGACCGGGTGAAACGAACGCTCGCATACACCACGGCCGCCGCGCGGGCGGTGGTGTTTCCCTGGTGTAGACGCTTTCGTTGAGACAGCTCCCGGTACTGGCGACACTGCCTAATTCGGCAAGGCGTCACGCCCGTCGGCGGCTCTTTGAACCAAACGGGCAACCACTTCAGTGCGGTTCTGCGCCTGCAGCTTGCGCATGATGTGTTGCACATGCATCTTTACCGTATGCCCCGACAAATTGAGTTTTCCTGCAATTACCTTATTTGAGCATCCACATTGCAACTCTGCGAGGACATCCGCTTCGCGAGGAGTGAAATCGGCAATCGCCAAGTACTGCGTCCTATCATCCAATCTTTTTTCAGCCTCGTTTCTGGCCGGACTATGTTCGTTTGAGCCGTTTGTGACCGCTCCCAAAAGCTGCGGGAAAAAGGTTCCTCCTGCCAGAACGAGACCAAGACCGGCAAGGGCAATGTCAACGGGAAGTGAAGTCGAGAAAAAGCCGCGGATGCCCACCTTGAGCGCTTGACGCGCTATGATGGCGTCATCCGTACCTGAGAGCAACGTGATAGGAGCCTCAGGAAAACGTGCCGTAATCGCCGCGAGGTCATCACGCAGGCTGGAGCTCTCAACACCTCTTCCGGCCAGATCCAATGCAATCAAACGCACCTCGGCTCCAAGTGCTCGATCGAGACTCTCGGTCGAGATCAAATCGATAAAGTTCCAGCCGGCGAGTTCACGCTCAAGAAGCTTCACTACGGTCGTGCGCGCCAGTGTAGAATGCCCAACGATGATCACAGTTGGTGCATTGCGCCCCATACGGCGCTTAATTCCAGCACTGTCGGACACTTGCGTGCTCCCCAGAATATTTGCAACCAACAGGCATTCATACTATGCCTGTTCTCACTACATGTCATGATAAAAAGAGAGTCTATTGTCGATATCGATAGTCAGATCTCTCATGATAATTCTTATAGCTAAGGTTTCAGCGAGAGATGACTGGGCCCTGCAGAGCACATTGAAGAGCTTGTTCATGATGACATGCAGATTCGACTTGTCGCTTCAGACTTACCGGTCTTCTCCGAGTTCACGTACGGCAAGCAGGTCAACAGAGCTTTCAAAGGCACTGAAAAGGCAACGTATATAATGAAGATCAATTCAGAAAAGATCTACTTGATATAACTAGATTCCGATCATCTTGGCTTTGTTACCATATCTCAATTCAAAATTGTCGCAGACCCGACAGCAAAACAGCAAACGCGAAAAGCAACAGACGGACAAGATCACCGACTACCCATTATGATTACTAAATGATTCGGCTCTATCGATGCATTATTACCCAGTTGGGCATTGTTTTCACTTAGGCAGCATCGCGCCGGCACCAGCCAGATGCCGGACAGAGGTCACGGCCTCTGACGGCCGAATCGGCGACAATGCGGATGCGATCATGGTGGATTGTTCGGCATCCCAGTGAGCCGGCCGTTCGGGGGTCATGTCGGATGCAGGTGGGGAGCTATCCGCTAGCGAGCATGTCGCGCAAAAAGTTTTGCGATAACGACATGCGTAAAACCAACGACCTCAAGCGCGAGGAGCGAAACTGAAAGATCGCGGCGCTCTAGCCATGCATGAAGCTCAGAATGTCGTCTACCAGAGCGGAATGGGCGTCGGTGAGGTTACCGTCTCCGCCGTGGCCTGCGATGCCGGCCAATTGAAGCGCATGCTGATCATAGAGAACATGATCGATCTGTTGGGCGTCCGCCGTCCCACCGGCGGGAACGGCAATGTTGATGGGATGGAAATAGCCGACATTGACGTCGACCATGCTGCCGGTTGACGATCCGTCGCCGCCACCGCCACCCGCATGGTTGCCGGTGAAGATCGTGTCCGACGACAGGTTGAAGCCACCGCCGTTGCCGCCGATGCCGGCGATCTGCACAGTGCCCTGATCGAAAATGACATTGTTTGTCTGATGAGCCTCCGCCGAGCCGCCTGCGGCGCCGATGGCGATGTTGATCGGCGAGAAGATGGCTATACTTATGTCGACCATGCTGCCGACGAAATATCCATCGCCGCCGTGGCCCGCATAAAAGTCGCCGGTCAATGTCAGCGCCGTTCCCGGGCTCATCGACGAGCCATGGCTCGCGACGTTATGGTCTCCGCCCGAGCCGCCCATGCCGCCGATCTGGGTTGCGCCCTGCAGAAACAAAGCATTGTTCGATTGCTCGGCGTGCGCCTCCGCGCCAGGGCCCGCAGCCACAGCGGTATTCACGGGGGCAAACAGCGCGACTTCGGTGCTTACGAGTCCACCGTAGAAGACGCCATCTCCCCCAGTGCCGGCATGATTGGCGCCATCGCCGCTGCCCACGGCAACATTGCCGCTTCCGCCATTCCCGCCTATCCCGGCCATTTCGGTGGGATGCTGATTGATGAGCGCATCGTTGCCCTGGAAAGCGTCGGCGCTCGAATGAGGTCCCGCAATAGCGGCATTGGACGGCATGAAGACGGCCAATGCGTTGCTGCTGATCACGCCTTCGCTTATCCCGTCACCGCCGCTGCCGGCTGAATTGGAGCTCGAACCGGAAGCAACATCCAATGGAAGCCAGGTCGGCACCAGCGCCAGATGCCCCGCGGCCAGACTGGAGGCGAGGTTTTGATCGGTGCCCGCTTTGGGCGAATCTTCCAAGAAGGGACGAATTTCCGTCATTGCCGTCTCCATCCGCGGTCAACCGCACGTCCGCCAAGCGTGTCGCGCATGTAGCCTGAATTATTCAGCCATTGTGCCTCTGAAGTTAAGAAAAGCAGAGCCTGCAATTCGTCTACATCCCGTCGGCTAGGTCTATAGCCATTTGGCTATCATGGCCGTAACGCCCCGTTGTGCAGGTTTGACAGCACTCAACCCGCCTTCGGGCTAGAGTCCTGCATTGGCCTCCGTTTTCGTGGCGGGTTGATTTTTCTCGCCCCAAACAGAATCTCCTCCGCCAAGCGCAGCCTGGTCAGGACCTCGGAATACGGCCGGTTCGCTTCGGCGGCCGTTTGGGAAAAACGACGTCGCTTCGACGAGGCCGCAGACATGCTCATGCTCATCCCATCCGGCGCAAGATCACCAAATACCAATCCAAAATAACGCTCCGCCACCTCCAAGCATACGCCCGAAGGAATGTCGCCGAATATCTAGATAGTACGCAGATTGAATCGCGGGCAATATTCGCCTGCGGCTGTATTGTCTGGCGGTGACATACTAATACCCACGCCGTAGGGGGAACGCCGTAGAATTAAAACGGACGAACCAAAGTAGAAGGAGTGACTGAAATGCCTATCCCACAAATATCTGACACGATTCACCTTAATCACCCAGATGCAGGTGACGCGAATGCCGGCAACGGCGGTGATGGCCACAATAATGGGAATATTGACTACAACCCGGTTGCATATGTAGACCCCGTGCAAACGGTCGACGGGGCATCTACCCATCTGCACAACGGCGATCACGTTTGGCAGACGGCAGATTGGGACGCCGGCAATGGCGGACCCGGTGGCTTTACCCAGGCCCAGAACGGCTTCCTGGCGGCAATCTCAAACAGCGGCGCCGGCGGCGCGGGGGGAGATTCCGACTCCAACGGCAGTCAAGGAAACTCAAGCGGCCACGACACGGCTGCGGTGGCTGCGGCTACGACCGCGACACAATATACGCAGCTCGTGGCCGATCAGCATGCCACCATTCTCGCAGGCGTCGGCGGTAACGGCGGCAACGGGAACTACGCTCTGGGCGGCGACATCTCGTCAGCATTGGTTCACACCAATCCAGAAACGACGACGGTGCACAATGATCTCGATCATTTCATAAACGCCTTCGGCCATATCGATGTCAGCCATCTTGGCTCATGAACTCATCTCCCTTGAGGGTCGCTCGTTTCGACTGGCGACCCTCAGGCTTACTGAACCAGCCCGCAGCCTCTTCTTGTCAGTATCCAGTGCAGCGAGATCTGACGATGACAACGATTTCGATAAAGCCATCGATAAAGCCATCGCGGCCGCAGACACACCTCGTTGCGGCGCTCCGGGCTTGTGCCGGAGCCTTCGGGTTGGTCTTCCTCTATAGCTGCGGCTATAACCTCTTTCTTCTGACGCCTTCCATCTATCTCCTGCAGATCTATGACAGGGTCCTGTCGAGCCGAAGTGCCGACACGCTGCTGATGCTGACGATGATCATCGCCATCGCCGTGTTGGTCGGGTCCATGCTGGACATCGTGCGCAGGGCAGCTCTTTCGCGCATCGGTAGCTGGCTGGACCACAGGCTCCGGCCCATGGTGCTGACCGCATCATTCGAATATGCCGCGCTCGCCGATGCGGGAGCCGCCACGGAGTGTTACAGGGACCTGGCCGCACTACGCCAATTCCTCGATTCACCGGCTAGCGCCCTTTTTTTTGACGTTCCCTGGGCGCCAGTATTCCTGCTCCTGCTGTTTCTTGTTCACCCGCTGCTTGGGACCATCGGTCTTCTATGCGCATTTGCACTTCTGCTGTTCGCGTTCCTGACGGAACTGGCGACGCGAGAGCCGCTTGCCCACGCCAACCTTGCCCTTTCGAGGAGCTATTTCCGATTTGCGACCGCCCTCAAAAACATCGAGGTGATCCGGGCAATGGGCATGCAGGATGGCGCAGCGATGATGGTCTATCGCGAGGCGGAAATGGCGAGAAGAACGCAGGACATCGCGATGCATCGCACGGAGATCATTCTTGGATTCTCCAAATCGATCCGCACACTCGCGCAGATCCTCATGATGGGATCTGCTACATGGCTGGTGCTCGTAAACAACGGCAGTCCCGGAATCATCTTCGTTGCGAGCTTGCTGCTCGGGCGCGGGCTTGCACCGATCGAGGGCGCAATAGGTGCATGGCGCTCCTTTACCTTTGCACGCAATGCTTTCAATCGCTTGAACAGAATGCTGATCGCCGTTGCATCGAACCAGGATGCCCGAATGGTGCCGGTACCGGAACGTAACGGCCTCGTTCTCGATGACGTCAGCTACATCCAGCCATTCGCCGATCGGCCGATATTGACAGGCGTCACGTTGCGCCTCGCGCCCGGCGACTGCATAGCGCTCATCGGTCCGTCGGGATCGGGGAAATCGACTCTCGGTCGCGTCATGGCAGGCGTTGTGCAAGCAACGAGCGGCTGTGCTCTTCTCGGCGGGGTCGATATCACGGCTCTGCGCCTTTGCGGGGGGACCCGCCACGTCGGATACCTGCCGCAAGACATCGAACTTTTCGGAGGAGCGATCAAGGATGTGATCGGCCGGCTGGACGGAGGAGATCCCGGCAAAGCAATCGACGCCGCGAAGCTGGTTGGATTGCACGACGCGATCATGCGGCTGCCCCAGGGCTACGAGACCGATATCGGTGAGGGTGGGAACCTGCTCCTTCGAGCTCAGCGTCAACAGCTGGGACTGGCACGCGCGGCTTATGGAAATCCATCTCTGATCGTTCTCGACGATCCAAACTCGAGCCTGGATTATGACGGCGAACGGATGCTGTTCACTGCAATCGAGCGCATGAAATCCAGGGGGATGACCGTCGTTATCATAACGCACCGGATGGGGATCCTGCCAGTCACCAACAAGATTGCCATCATGCGTAACGGGACTGTGGCTGCCATCGGCGACAGTGAGCGGATTTATGAAACCTATCTTCAACCACCGTCTCGAACAGGAACGTAGGGAGGGACGCCGCCATGACCCTTGTTCAACTGGACGCAACGCCGGCGAGAGTTTCAAATTCGCCAAGGACGGACCAGCGGTTCGCTCAACGATCGACAGCGACAGCCAGGCAACAGACGGTCTATTCGCCGGTGATCGAACAGAAACAGCGCGGACCGGCCCCGTCTTCGCCCATGCCGGGGCTGAGAGGCGTTGTTTGGACGGGTAACCTGTTGATCCTGGTTTTCATCGTCGGATTGGGAATCTGGTCGGTTCTGGCGCCGCTGAAAAGCGCTGCGATCGCATCGGGCGTTATCGAACCGGAGTCCAGCCGCAAGACCATTCAGCATCTGGAAGGCGGAATTGTGCGACGGATCCTCGTCAGAAACGGCGATGCGGTCATGGCCGGGCAAATCGTGATAGAACTCGACGACACGAAGTCTCGCTCGGAGCGCGACAGCATCCAAGGGCAACTTTGGGACGCCGAAGGAAGCCGCGCCCGCCTGCTTGCGGAGCAGACGGGCGACGACCATGTCGCCTATCCTGAGGATCTCAGGGCAGCAATCGACAAATATCCTTCGGTCAGCGCGATTCTGATCGGTCAACAGAAAATCTTCGAAGCCCGTCGCCGGGTCATGCAGGCGGAAATTCAGATCGCCAATGAAAAAATCGCGCAGGTGCGGCAGGAAATCGTCGGACTTGGCGCGCAAAAGGCAGCATTGGCCGACAGAGCCGCAATCTCGAGCCAAGAACTGGATCAGGTTACGGCCCTCAACGCCAAGGGACTGGAAACAAGGAGCAGGCTTCTCAACCTCCAGCGGGAAAAAGCAGACCTTGACGGCCAGCAGGGTCAAGTAGAGGCACAGATCTCTCGCGCCTACCAGGTGATCAGCGAGTCACAGGCCGATCTCGCAAAGCTTGAGAGCGACCGGTTGAGTGAAGTCGCCCAGGGCATGCGTGCTACGGAAAGCCAGATCATGCAATTGCGCGAGCGCTTGCGGGCGATCGACGACCAGCTTTCAAGGACCGATATCCGTGCGCCCGAAGATGGAACAATCATGAACCTGCGCATCCACACAGCCGGTGGGGTAGTCGGCGCGGGCGAACCGCTCGTCGATCTTCTGCCGCGCTCCGATCGCCTTGTCGTGTCTGTCCACGTCAGGCCGGAAGATATCAATGTCGTTCGTGCCGGGCTCGCGGCACAGGTTCACCTCCTTCCATACAATCAGCGGCGCGTTCCACTCCTGAAAGGTCGGGTCGAGTATGTATCGGCGGACCGTCTCACCGATACGGCAAGCGGCCAACCCTACTATGCCGCGACAATCCGCGTAACGGACGAGCGGTTGGCGAAAATGAAGGATGTCGAAATGGTCGCCGGCATGCCCGCACAGACCCTGATCGAGACCGGCAAAAGCAGCGTGGCACTCTATGCACTCAGACCTCTTCTCGACAGTTTCAACAGAGCATTTCGTGAGGACTAAAGCGGTGATGGGCAAGAGAAAATTCGACGACGACCAGATTACGGGCATTCTGAAGGAGCACCAAGCCGGGGTGACGGTGGCAGATGTTTGCCACAGGTACGGCATCAGCGAGCCGACCTTCTATCGGTGGCAATCCCTGCAGTTCGGAAATGTCGGTCTTCATGTCAGAAGGGTGAGAGCCCTGGAGGAAGAAAACCAGAAGCTCAAGAAGCTTTTGGCCGAATCCATGCTCTCGGCGGCAACGCTGAGCGAGATGCTGGCGAAGACATCGAAAGGGCGAAACTAAACTGTCAGCAGAGGGGTTTGTTGGCCGCCTTCTGGCTAAGGCTATCCGATACTATGCATACGATTAGTAGGGAAATGTGTGGTGCCCAGGACCGGAATCGAACCAGTGACACGCGGATTTTCAATCCGCTGCTCTACCAACTGAGCTACCTGGGCTAACCAGCTTCCGATGGACCTTTTTCAGAAAAAGAACCGCGGGGCCTTGGTGCGCCCCGGAAGCGAGCGGGGTTATAGCATCTTGTTCGGCCATGGCAAGCGGTCAAATGACTCTTTTTTGACGGTCCTGCCGGTTTTGCCGATTCATGAGGAAAAATAATAGCTTCGCGGGCGCTTTAGCTCGTTGTTTTATGCATGTCATACTCCCGGAATCGCTTCACGCTCCCTGATGACATGCTTCAGTTTTCCTCATCCGGATATTCGGCCTTGGTCTCGTCGTCGGCAACGGGAATCGCATAGGCGCCGGTC
The DNA here is from genome assembly GCF_019685125.1 of Rhizobium sp. NZLR10. Lineage (NCBI taxonomy): Bacteria > Pseudomonadati > Pseudomonadota > Alphaproteobacteria > Hyphomicrobiales > Rhizobiaceae > Rhizobium > Rhizobium sp. NZLR10. The sequence goes on from NZ_JABDWE010000008.1 coordinate 207,076, forward strand.
AGCCAGCGGGAGAGATCGACCTCGCGGCAGCGGTTGGAGCAGAAGGGGTAATGTTCGCGGTGAGAGGGCTTGCCGCATTCGGGGCAAGGGCGCGCCTTGCGCAGCGGTTCGACCTTGGCGGCGGCTTTTTTGTCTTCAGGCATAATCGGTCCGTCCTAATTCAGGAATTGGCCGCGGGCTTCAACCCTCGGGCCACCGGCTATGCACATCGAAGCCTTCGCCGGTCAGAAGCACAATGGTTTCATAAAGCGGCAGGCCGACGACATTGGTGTAGGAGCCCACCATCTTCTGCACGAAGGTGCCGGCAAGGCCCTGGATGCCGTAGGCGCCTGCCTTACCGCGCCACTGGCCGGAGGCCAGGTAGTTCTCGATCTCGAAACCGGAGAGGCGCTTGAAGCGCACCTTGGTCTCGACGATCTTCTGGCGGATCTTGCGATCCGGCGTCACCAGACAAACGCCGGTGTAGACGAGATGGTTGCGTCCCGACAGCAGATGCAGCGAACTCAACGCCTCGTCGGCAAATTCGGCCTTGCCGAGAATACGCCTGCCGACGGCGACCACCGTATCGGCGGCGAGGATATAGCTGCCCTTCCAGGTGATGTCGCCCTTGATGGCGGCGAGCGCTGCCTCGGCCTTCTCGGCCGAAAGCCTGCGGGCGAGCGAACGCGGATGCTCCGATTTCTTCGGCGCCTCATCGATATCCATCGGCATCAGGCGCGCGGGCTCGATGCCGGCCTGGTTGAGCAGGTCGACGCGACGGGGCGAGCCCGAGGCCAGAATGAGCTTGTATTTCAGCGCCATGGAACCTCGACCATCGGCAGGCGGGGGAACACCCCTTGCAAGACCTTTGGCAAATTTACTTGAAACGGTAGGTGATGCGGCCCTTGGTCAGATCGTAGGGCGTCATTTCCACAAGCACCTTGTCGCCGGCGAGAACGCGGATGCGGTTCTTGCGCATGCGGCCGGCGGTGTGGGCGATGATCTCGTGTTCGTTTTCGAGCTTCACGCGGAACGTCGCATTCGGCAGAAGTTCGGTGACGATACCGGGGAATTCGAGGACTTCTTCTTTCGGCATATAAGTGTTTTCTTCCTGTGGGTTGAATAGGCAGCGCAGCGCGCGCCTTTAAAATTTGCGCGGAAACTACACAATCAACGCAGGTTTGTGAACCTTGTTGAACGGCCTTTCCTTTATTTGTTTTCATGCCGTTTGCGCGGCAATGCCATTTCGTTTGAGTAGCCGGCTTTCGATGAGGCCAGCCAGGTGATCGCGGACCTCGCGATAACTCTCCAGAATCTGCTCGCGTGTTCCGCTGACAACCGTCGGATCCATGGTCGGCCAGTAGATGACGTCGATTGCATTCGATCGCGTCAGCTCGAGTGCGGCATGATGGGCCGGCGGCGACAGCGTGATGATCAGATCGAAATAATCGTCCTCGAGCTCTTCCAGCGTCTGCGGCAGGCGGCGCCCGAGGGAAAGCCCGATCTCATCGAGCACGACATCGACGAAAGGATCGCGCTCGCCGGCGCGTACGCCGGCCGACCTGATATAGGTATTACCAGGCAGAATACTACGGGCGATCGCTTCGGCCATTGGCGAGCGGATGGAATTCATCCCGCACATGAAAAGGATGGCGCCCGGCCTCTTTCCCTCCTCGATGTCGGCGGCGCGATCCATTGCCGTCATCCGCGCCAGTAGAGCACACAGACCAGGGTGAACAGGCGCCGGGCGGTGTCGAAATCGACCTCTATCTTGCCGGTCAGCCTATCCTTCAGCGTCTGCGAACCTTCATTGTGGATGCCGCGCCGGCCCATGTCGATCGCCTCGATGCGGCTCGGCGTCGATGAACGGATCGCTTCGTAATAGCTCTCGCAGATCATGAAGTAATCCTTGACGATCCGCCGGAAGGGTGTGAGCGACAGGATATGGGTGGCGACGTCGCCGCCCTCTTCGGTGGTGACGGCGAAAACCAGTTTCGAATCGACCAGCGAGATCTTCAGCCGGTAGGGCCCGCCGGAATGGCCGAGCGGCGCAAAACTGTTCTCCTCGATCAGATCGAAGATGGCGACGGCGCGTTCATGCTCGACATCGGGCGTCGAACGGCCGATCGTATCGTCAAGGACGACGTCGCAAAGCCGGAAATCGCCCTTCGCCATGCCCTCACCTTTCGAGGTTCAGGCGGATCGCGACCGATCGCGCATGGGCATCGAGGCCTTCGGAGACGGCAAGGGCGATCGCCGCTGGGCCGAGGGTGCGCAGCTGCTGCGGGCCGAGGCGCAGGATCGAGGTGCGCTTGACGAAATCGAGCACCGAAAGACCGGATGAGAAGCGCGCCGAGCGCGCCGTCGGCAGCACATGGTTCGAACCGCCGACATAATCGCCGATCACCTCGGGCGTATGGGCGCCGATGAAGATCGCGCCGGCATTGCGGATGCCGTCGAGCAGCCGGTCCGGATCGGCGACGGCGAGTTCGAGATGCTCGGCAGCGATGCGGTTCGCCAAGGGAATAGCCAGTTTCAGATCGGCAACGAGGATGACCGCGCCGAAATCGCGCCAGCTTGCCGCCGCCGTCTCGGCGCGGTTCAGCGTCATCAGCTGGCGTTCGACCGCCTGCTCCACCGCCTTGCCGAAGTCGGCATTGTCGGTGATCAGGATCGCCTGGGCGCTGACATCGTGCTCGGCCTGCGCCAGGAGGTCGGCGGCGATCCAATCCGGATTATTGTCCTTGTCGGCAATCACCAGCACCTCGGAGGGGCCGGCAATCATATCGATCCCGACGGTGCCGAAGACATGGCGCTTGGCGGCAGCGACATAGGCATTGCCGGGGCCGGTGATCTTGGCGACCGGGGCAATGGTCTCAGTGCCATAGGCCAGAGCCGCGATCGCCTGGGCGCCGCCGACACGATAAACCTCCGTGACACCAACAAGCTTGGCGGCGGCAAGCACCGCCGGATTGACCGCGCCGCCGGTGGCCGGAACGGCGATCACGATGCGATCGACGCCGGCGACCTTGGCCGGCACGGCATTCATCAGCACCGAGCTCGGATAACTCGCGGTGCCGCCCGGAACATAGAGCCCGACCGCTTCGATCGCCGTCCAGCGCGAGCCGAGACCGACGCCGAGGTCGTCCTCGTAGATATCGTCCTTCGGCAGCTGCCGGCGATGATGGCTCTCGATGCGCAGTGCCGCGAGCTTCAGCGCACCCAGCACTTCCGACGGCACCGCCTCAACGGCGGCGTCGAACTCTTCCGGCGTGACACGCATCGGTACGGTGGCGAAATCGATGCCGTCGAACTTCAGCGAATATTCGGCAAGCGCCACATCGCCGCGGGCCCTGACATCATCGATGATGGCGCGAACGACGGTGTTCACATCCTCGGAAACTTCACGCTTCGTCGTCAGAAAGGCGGCAAAATGCTGCTCGAAACCTTCCGATGCCTGATCCAGCCAGATTGCCAAGGCCGATTTTCCTTCTCAACTCGAAACTGCGATGTTCAAACGTCAAGCGTCAGCGGCGTCAGCGATGGCGAGGCTTGGAGGAGGCCTCCCAGGCACCGCCGATATCGGCGAGCTGCACCTCGATGCATTCGACATCGAGCGCAATCGAGGCGGTGCCGGACAGCGACAGCTCGATCGTACCTTCCGGTCCGTCGCCCTTCTTATCGAATCGCAGCGCCAGCAATGACAGCACCTCGTCCCGTTTGCCACGATCGATGCCGAGCGACCGCACGGCCAGCACGCGCTTGAAGACCAGGGCGGCCCGGCGGCGCTCGAAACCCTTGCGCTTGCGTTCGGCGCCTTCCCAAACGAAACGATTGACGGCCAGGGCGAACTGCGCGTCGCGCGGCGACCAGTCGATGTCGCCGACCTTGAAGACGCTGTCCTGCATATGCGCGGAGATGATCGCGAGGTCCTCGTCATCGAGCGCAACAAGCTTCAGATCGGTCATTCAGTCTTACCCCAGCAGGCACCGCCGGAATGGCAATGCGTAGACAAGGGAAATAAGATGCTGCGGCCAATTACGCAACCGGGATGAGCGCAGCTTACTCGCTGATGCGCTCGACGACGGCGCCGCAGCGGGTCAGCTTCTCCTCGAGCCGCTCGAAACCGCGGTCGAGGTGATAAACGCGGGAGACGGTGGTTTCGCCCTCGGCCGCAAGGCCGGCGATGACCAGCGAAACGGAGGCGCGCAGATCGGTCGCCATGACGGGCGCACCGCGCAGGCGTTGGACACCCTCGATCTTCGCCGTCTGCCCAGACAGCGTGATCCTGGCGCCGAGGCGGGCAAGCTCCTGCACATGCATGAAGCGGTTTTCGAAGATGGTCTCGGTGACGTGCGAGATGCCGGACGAGCGGGTCATCAGCGCCATGAACTGCGCCTGCAGATCGGTCGGGAAACCCGGGAACGGATCGGTGACGATATCGACCGGCCTGATGCCGGCGCCGTTGCGCTTGATGCGCATGCCGTTGTTGGTTTCAGAGATGTCCGCGCCGGCGCGGCGCAGCGTTTCCAGCGCGGTTTCGAGCAGCGCCATATCGGTATTCTCGAGCACGACATCACCGCCGGCCATGGCGACGGCCATGGCATAGGTGCCGGTCTCGATACGATCCGGCAGCACCCGGTGGCGGGCGCCGGAGAGCGAGGTGACGCCTTCGATGGTGATCGTCGCAGTCCCCGCGCCCGAGATCTTGGCGCCCATGGCGTTCAGGCAGTTGGCGAGATCGACGACCTCAGGCTCGCGGGCGGCATTGCCGATCACCGTGGTGCCGCGGGCAAGCGTTGCCGCCATCATCATCACATGGGTGGCGCCGACGGAGACCTTCGGGAAGGTGTAGCGCGCGCCGATCAAGCCGCCATTCGGCGCCTTGGCGTTGATATAACCGGCTTCGATCTCCATGGTGGCGCCGAGCGCCGTCAGGCCGTCGATGAAAAGATCGACGGGGCGCGTGCCGATGGCACAGCCGCCCGGCAGCGATACGCGGCAATGGCCTTCGCGCGCCAGCAGCGGGCCGATGACCCAGAAGGAGGCGCGCATCTTCGAGACCAGCTCATAGGAGGCTGTGGTATCGACGATGGTGCGGCAGGTGAAATGGATGGTGCGCGAGTAGGAATCTTCCTGGCGCTCGCGGCGGCCGTTGACCGCGACATCGACACCATGATTGCCGAGGATGCGCATCAGCAATTCGACATCGGCCAGATGCGGCACGTTTTCGAGCGTCAGCGTATCGCTGGTCAGAAGCGAGGCGATCATCAGCGGCAGTGCGGCATTCTTGGCGCCGGAAATCGGAATGATGCCATTCAGCTCATTACCGCCGACGATTCTGATACGATCCATGTGCGCTTACGGGCCGCGCCCGCCTTTCCTGAAAGTACTGCCTTGGAATAGGAGTGGGGTGTTTAAGGGATTTTTCGCGACGCTTCAATTCGCCGCGGACGGAACATTACGATTCGTCCATTTTTGCGGCAGGCAGTCCACTTGTTTCGTCAGCTTGCCCGGAACGGCGGGCGCGCACCTGCTGTTTGCGTTTTGAAAGATTTTCCCGGAGTTTTTCGGCGGCGCGCTCGCGGCGCAGTTTCGCCTGTGCCTCGATCGCCTCTTTGCGGCTCTGCTGGCCGGTTTCGGTCTTTTCATTCATGTGACAGGATTAGCCGAATTCGCACCGATCCAAAAGGCCCTTGCATCCCAATCCACGCAAAGTTGGAATTTGCTGCTTGCACTGGCCGCCAAGCTGTGGCAATAGCCGCCCCGTTCCCGCGATTGAGCCACACGGCTCGCACGGGTCCTGGTCCTGCTGCCGTAGCTCAGTGGTAGAGCACACCCTTGGTAAGGGTGAGGTCGGTGGTTCAATCCCACTCGGCAGCACCAGTCAACCAGTTGAAAACCTCCACTTTCTCAATTGAACGCGCCCTTCCGCTCGGAAGGAACGAACAGAGCAAAGAAGGATTTCCCGAGCAAATCCGGGCGTCGCTCCGCGAATGTTTGACGCAAATTAGTTGTCAGCTATTGGTTGACGCTGCTCAAATGGTTGGCTGAGCAGCTTAATGGGCGAGAAATATCATCCGTCGATTTCAGCGATCGCTTCGATTTGACATCCTCCGAAGCAATCGAAGCCATAATTCTCGCGAGACGCTATCGGATCGGCCGAAAGGCATTTGGATGCCCGAGGAGTCCGCCGACGGGCGAAGACATCATATCATGGCTGCAGCATTGGGATCGCGTGCTTGAGGCTGCTGGCGTCGCTATCCCTCGTGATCTGATTTTGAAGCCCACTCGGCCAAGGGTCGAGCGGCCACCGAGATCGCGCGACCGCAATACTCACCGATTTGTTTTGCGCCGGTGGGAGATATCTAGTTTTCGTTCCACCTAACGTCGGATCGGAATTTTCGAATAGTAAGTTGGGACATCATATCCTTGGTCAGCAAGAAACTGCTTTAAATGCAAGATCGGAGACGGTCGCATATGGCGACGGACCGACGGTTACACTCAAGACCGGCAGCGGCAGTGGCCCGCCCTTGCCAACCCACTCGTAGTAGGGCACGACGCCCAGAGAACTGGCTCGATACTTTCGCGACACGGTTCCCTCAATGTCAGGGCGATAGCAAACTGCGCGATACTCCTCCTCTGCCTCAAAAGCCGCGTTTTTGAACCGCGTTATGAGTTTTGCAATCTCCATCGCCGCGCCAATTGCCAAACGCTTCGCTTCCTCATCATCGAACTCTTCACGTTCGCCCTTTACGGCGATGGCTCTGTCGTAGATGTCTTTAACCAAGCTGATCGTCAGTTCCTTTTGAAAGTGTCCGTCGTAGACAACCTTCGTCAGAAAGTGCGGGAAGTTTCGAGACTGCCAGTTTTCGAGTTCAGCCGCGTTGAACTCTATGCAGTATGGAACGACATCCTTCCCATAATCGCGCCACTGGTTGAGAAGGTTGTTGCGCGCACTCATGCAAAAGATGATGGGCTGATAGTGTCGCATCGCGTCGGCGATTTGATCGATCAGGTAAGAGCCTGCATTCTTTTCCGCCTCCGTTTTGTCTTCGACGAATTCACGGATAGCGTATGCGGCAACTTCAACGCCATACACGACCTCTGATCCGTCATTCATGAACGTGGAGTCGGAAAACCAAAGCTTATGTTCGCCCAAAATGCCAATGAGCCCTTGAGCGCTCGTGTAGTGAAATAGAGATGTTGGGATGACGACATTCTCGTAGATTTTCTTAATCTGGATCTCGGCCAATCCATTAAACACGTTGACGAACGGCGGCAGCTCCGCCGGCTGCTGCTCTAATCCTTCGGCCTCGATCTCACTTTGTCCAGCGTCCGTCATCTTCTTAGCTGCCCCTACCTCTCCCGACTACATTTACTCGATCATCGCATAGCTGAAGTGCTAATTGCCTGCGCAACGGGCGCGGGCATCTTCAAAGAAATTGGTCGGGTTGTCCCGTCGGAACCATAGTTTCGGCGGGTGATGTCCGACTTCAAAGGGTGCGGGTTGCACCCACATCCTCTTAGTGGATATTCCGCTTTTCGCGAGCGATCTGCTCGCTGCCAGCGTGGCGTTTGCCCTTCAGGACCTCGTTTACACGCCCCTGGTTGACGCCAAAGCGGGCAGCAATCTCGTGCTGATATTCGCCGGTCCAACTGTGAAGCCAGACCTGTACGGCGTCATCGAGAGTGAGGCGGTGGTTCGTACGATTCATTTTCGAGTTTCCTTTTTGGTTAGGAAACCTCGATCAGCTTGACAGGCCATCCTCCCCAAGTATCCTTGGGGTCGACACGAGGCCGGGGCTGTAACCCCGGCCTTTTTCGTGCCCTGCTCTTCCGATAGGCGAACAGTAGGGAAATTAAAGTTTCATTCGCACGATTCCGTCAAGGGGTTGAAAATTAACTCCTGTGGAACAGGCGCAAGCGATAAGCACCTGCGCCAACTATGTTTTTCCTCATCCACAGATAAAAGCTGTTTAAAATCAACGTGTTTCACCTGAAACACTAACGTCATGAAATACTTGTGAAAACTCGCGATGAGACTGCCCCTTCCGCCTAATTCACAGTTTGCACTTGTAGAAATATGCATTTGCTGGAGTGAGATTGCGATTCGTCACCGCCGTTTTCGTCAAAGCCTCAATCGACGCGGGAAGGGGAAGCAATTCGCCGAAAGCGTTTTCTCGCATTTGGGGTCTTGGTATTTCCGATCTCTCTTTGCAGCCTGCACTTCTCTCCGTAAACGGGGCGAAGGGGATATGTCGCGACCTCTCCGTTCCCCGTCAACGTTTCGCGTGGCACGTCCCGTCTTCCCGTTTTTTTGCGGGAAGAGGGTAAGGGGCCTGCGCCATACAACTCATTTGCGACTGCGAAAAATTTCGTTTGGCGCGCGCACCCGCGATCCCTCCTGCGCAGGCTGACATTTGAGCCTCAGCAGCAAGAAACGATTCACCATTGTTGGCCGTGAAAATCACGCTAGAATAGCGATCATGGCCGGCGTCTCCGCGGAGGAATACGGAGACGCTGCATCCTTTGTTTCTGTCGACAATCGTGGAGGAGCATTGATGGCAACTGAAAGATGGAACAGCCCGGTCAAGGTCGGTTTCGAAGATGCCGATGCGCGAACGGTCAACGGGCCGTTCGACGCGCTGAAATGCCTGGCGGATTTCTGGCCGAACTTGCGCGGTCTCCGTTACATCAAGGCGCGCAGCACCTGCCGGGCAGCACTCGACGGGCGCAAGAGCGTGGAAGAGGCGAGAGCTGAATTCCTGGCGGCGGCCGAAGAGGCGAAGCTGAAGCTGCATTAACTCGCGCGTTCGACAGGAAGCGCACAGGCGCTTGATCACATTGAACTGGTATTTCGGTCAGCATTGCCGACCCTATTGGCTTTTCCGTAAATAAAGCGTGCCGGAACGGCATAAGGCTTTAATTTACTTAACCCTGCAGCGAACTTGTGCCGGGTTTTGGTGCAATGGGCGTTGCGCCTGGTACCGGTGTCTTCATAGAAGACGCGCAGCCATCATGATGATGGTCAGAGGCTCGTCACCTCTGCGGAAACGCAGGCGAGCCTCGTTTGAGCAGGAGGCTATTTCAGCAGTCCGCGGCGCCCTCATTCCCGACCTCGATATAACCGACGCCGATGATCGTGCCATCGCCGGCGCGGATGAAGGAGGGGAGATAATGCGGCTCTGCCGGCGTGCAGGCGACAGCGCCGGTATATTCGTTGAGTGCGATCTGGTCCTTCGGCAGAGCGGAATAATTGGTGCCGGTTTCCAGCGAGGCATAGGCGGAACCGGCAAAGACACCGGTTGACATCAAGGTGATTGCCGAGAGGCGAGGAAGGGACTGCATGAGGGTCTCCAGCGTTTCGATCCGGCATTTCAACACGCGGGAGAGCACTTGGTTCCCGTCATGTGTGGTCAGGGCACGTGAGCACAGGAGTCGCGCAGCTTCTCATTTGTAGGCGTTTCAGCGTCGGAGCAGCCGGCTGCGGACGTAGCCCCGGCCGACAATGCTCTCGGCGATCTCGACTGCCCGCTCGACATCGCCCCGCCGGTGCACGAAACCTTCCAGAACGACATAGGAGCCGGATATGCCGACGATGATTTCACCGGCTTCGATATCGCCGGCCGCATGAAGGGCGCTCTCTACCGAGGCGCGGGTCGCCGCATCGCTGTGGCCCTGCCGGCCGGGCTCCTCATGGGCCGTGAATGCTGGAAAGCCAGGCACCGTTACCGCTCCTGATGTTGGTAGATGTGGGGTAACGCTGCAGCGAGGCATTTCGTTGCGGTCGTGGGGCTATCAAGAGCGTTTCCTGCGGGTCGTGGCGTCGGTGCCCTTGGCGAAAGGTGATGCGGTTTCCATATTTGCTTGTAGTCGAAAGAGAGATGACGACGATGAAAGTGCTGCTGCCCGCCTTATTCCCTGGGGCATTGTTTGCCGGGGTATTGCTTGCCGGCTGCTCGTCGGCCGATACGCCGGCGCTCGACCCCATTCCCGGCAGCATCACCTATGGCGGGCAGCCGCGAACGAAGCTCACCAAGTCGCCGGTCGGCAGCGCCGTCTATAACCAGTTCTACAATGGGACCGGCCAGCGCGTGGAGGAAACCTATATTCTTCAGCCGGACCGCAGCCTGAAGCTGGTGCGGCGCGTGATCGGACCGGATTTCCCCGATTGACGTTGCGTTGGAGCGGCAGGCTTGACAGCGGCTGAAATCGCGAACATTCAAGGAACATCTAATTTTCCGCAGTGATTCTGCGAGAGCCCGACCGGACGGCTGGATGTATCTCGAAAAGCTCAATCCCCAGCAGCGCATGGCCGTCGAGCACGGCACGCTCATCGACGGCAGTCATATTGCCGGGCCGCTGCTGGTCATTGCCGGCGCCGGCTCCGGCAAGACGAATACGCTGGCGCATCGGGTCGCCCATCTCATCGTCAAGGGCGCCGATCAGCGCCGCATCCTGCTGATGACTTTCTCCCGCCGGGCCGCCGCCGAGATGATGCGGCGTGTCGAGCGCATCTGCCGCGACGTGCTGGGCTCGAATGCCGGGGTCATGGCCGATGCGCTGTCCTGGTCCGGCACCTTCCACGGCATCGGCGCGCGGCTGTTGCGCGATTATGCCCAACAGATCGGCCTCGATGCCGACTTCACCATCCATGACCGCGAAGACAGCGCCGATCTGATGAACCTGATCCGGCACGATCTCGGTTTCTCAAAAACCGAAAGCCGGTTTCCGACCAAGGGCACCTGCCTTGCCATCTATTCCCGGGCGGTGAATTCGGAAACCGCGCTCGATCAGGTGCTGCGCGACGCCTTTCCCTGGTGCGCGGCCTGGGAGAAACAGCTCCGTGAGCTTTTCGCCTGTTATGTCGAGGCGAAGCAGAGCCAGAACGTGCTCGACTACGACGATCTGCTGCTCTACTGGGCGCAAATGGTCGGCGAGAGCGTGATCGCCGAGGATATCGGCAGCCGCTTCGACCATGTGCTCGTCGACGAATATCAGGACACCAACCGGCTGCAGGCGTCGATCCTGCTGGCGCTGAAGCCCGGCGGCCAGGGGCTGACCGTCGTCGGCGACGATGCCCAGTCGATCTATTCCTTCCGCGCCGCGACGGTGCGCAACATCCTCGATTTTCCCGCCGCCTTCAGCCCGGCCGCCAATATCGTCACCCTCGACCGCAATTACCGCTCGACGCAGCCGATTCTGGCGGCGGCCAACGCCGTCATCGATCTCGCCTCGGAGCGCTTCACCAAGAACCTGTGGACCGAGCGGCAATCATCCGAGCGGCCGCGTCTGGTTTCGGTGCGCGACGAGGCCGACCAGGCGCGTTATGTCGCCGACATGGTGCTCGACAACCGCGAGGAAGGCCTGACGCTGAAACAGCAGGCCGTGCTGTTCCGCGCCTCGCATCACAGCGGGCCGCTGGAGGTCGAGTTGACCCGGCGCAACATTCCCTTCGTCAAGTTCGGCGGGCTGAAGTTTCTCGACAGCGCCCATGTCAAGGACATGCTGGCCGCCCTTCGTTTCGCGCAGAACCCGCGCGACCGGGTGGCGGGCTTTCGGCTGATGCAGATTCTGCCGGGCGTCGGGCCGTCGACGGCGCAGAAGGCGCTCGACCTGATGGCCGAGGATGCGAGCCCGATATCGGCGCTTGCCGCCATGCCGGCGCCGCCGCGCTCCGGCGAGGACTGGACGTCCTTCGTGTCGACGCTGCAGGAGCTGAAATCCGGCAAGGCCGGCTGGCCGGCGGAAATCGGCCTGGCGCGGCAATGGTACGCGCCGCATCTGGAACGGCTGCACGAGGACGCAGCGACCCGGCAGGCCGATCTGCTGCAACTCGAGCAGATCGCCGGCGGTTATGCCTCGCGCGAGCGTTTTCTCACCGAGCTCACTCTCGATCCGCCGGATGCGACCAGCGACCAGGCAGGCGTGCCGCTGCTCGACGAGGACTATCTCATCCTGTCGACCATCCATTCCGCCAAAGGCCAGGAATGGACGAAAGTCTTCATGCTGAATGTCGTCGACGGCTGCATTCCGAGCGATCTCGCCGTCGGCGCCACTGCGGAAATCGAGGAGGAGCGCCGGCTGCTCTATGTGGCAATGACCCGCGCCCGGGATGGTCTCGACCTCGTCGTGCCGCAACGCTTCTTTACCTATGGGCAGAATTCGCAGGGCGACCGGCACGTCTACGCCTCCCGCAGCCGCTTCATTCCGGCAACTCTGCTGCAGTTCTTCGAGGCCTGCAGCTGGCCGCAGGCAAAGTCCGGAGCTGCCGCGCAAGCGCAGGCGCGGCAGGTTCGCATCGATGTCGGCGCCCGCATGCGCGGCATGTGGCGATAACCAGATAATCCATCAAAGCGAAAGCGGCGGCTCGGCCGGTTTCAGGAAGCGCTCGACCGTTGCAGCCCCGACAGCCTCGATACTTGCCGGCGACCATTTCGGATTGCGGTCCTTGTCGATGACGGCGGCGCGGATGCCTTCGAAGAAATCGGGATTATCCAGCATCTGCAGGCAGGCGCCGAGTTCACGGCCGAGGCATTCGGCAAGTGAAGCGCTGCGGCGGCCGGCTCTCAGCAGCGCCAAGGCGAGTTTCAGGCTGGTCGGCGAGCGGGTCATCAGCACCCGGCGGGTCTCGGCGGCGAAGTCGCCCTCCTCCCCGGCAAGTGCTGCCAGGATCTCCTCGACGCTGTCGAAACAGAAGACGCGATCAATCACCGATGCGTTCTGCCTGAGCCGGCTTTCACCTGCAGGCTCCGAAAGCGCCTGCAGCACCGCATCGACATCGCTGGGGGAGCCGGCGCGCGGCAGGACAGACAGCGCATCGATCACCGCGCCGAGCCGCGACGACGCAATCTGAAGGTCGGCAAGGCTGGCGTGGATTGCGTCGGCAGCACCGATATCGAGCCCGGTCAAGCCGAGCCATGTTCCGGCTTCGCCGGGGGCGCGCGGCAGCAGCCAGGTGGCGCCGACATCCGGGACATAGCCAATGCCGGTTTCGGGCATGGCAAGCCGCGTGCGCTCTGTGACGATGCGGTGGCGGCCGTGCGACGATAGGCCGACGCCGCCGCCCATGGTGATGCCGTCCATCAGCGCCACGTAGGGTTTGGGGTAGGCGGCGATCTGATGGTTGAGGCGGAATTCCTCGCGCCAGAAGGCGCCCGCGAGACCATCGCCGGCGCGGGCGCTTTCATGCAGGGCGCGGATATCACCGCCGGCGCAGAGGCCGCGTTCACCCGCCCCGCTCATGACGACGCTCGCCACGTCGGCATCCCCGGCAAAACCATCAAGAGCGTCAGTGATCGTCCGGATCATCGGCAGCGTCAGGCTATTTAGCGCCCGCGGCCGGTTGAGCCGGATGATGCCGGCAGTGCCCTGCTGTTCAATGATGACTTCGCCGTCTTGCATGGTTCACCTCCGCTGTCGAAGTCTTTCCTGGTCAGATTGAAGCATTCTGCCCGGGAAAGGCTCGAGACCATGAATAGACGACGATGCAACGTCGCTCCAGTCGATTTAAGATCGGCCGGGGATCGACCGGTCAGGCAGAGAGCGAATTGCGGGCGGAGGCTGCGGCTTCGCACCGGGCGGCATAGTCGATTGCAAGTTCCAGCGGCAGCGGCCGCGAGAAATGATAGCCCTGCGCCAGACGAACGCCCGCCGCCTTCAAGCCCTCGGCGATCGCCTCGCTTTCGACGCCTTCGGCGACGGAGGCAATGCCGAGATTCTGGCAGAGATTGGCGACCGAGCGGGTGATGTTCATGCAACGGGCGTCGCGATCGAAATTCATCACGAAGGCCTTGTCGATCTTCAGCTTGTCGAAGCCGAGACGGTGGATATGGCTGAGGCTGGAATAACCGGTGCCGAAATCATCGAGCGCGATCGAGATGCCGGCAGCCCGCAGCATTGAGATGACCTGGTCGGCGGTGTCGAAATCGGAAAGCAGCGCCGTCTCGGTGATCTCGAATTCGATGCGCCTGGGATCGATGCCGGAGCGGGTGACCATGCCAAGCAGCGCCATCGATGTCTCATGGTCGCAGATATCGCGCGCAGAGAGATTGAAGGAGAGCCGGAGATGGCGTGGAATGATCGCCAGCGCTTCGAGCGCCCTGGCAAAAAGGATGCGTGTTATCCGGCCAATGACCGCCGTGCGCTCGGCAGCGGGAATGAAGGCGTCGGGACTGATGCGGCCGAAGCGGGCGCTGTCCCAGCGGGCAAGCGCCTCGTAGCCGACGACGCGGCCGCTCTTCAGTTCGACGATCGGCTGATATTCGAGTTTCAATTCGCTGGCGAAATCATTCGCCTGCAGCTCGAGCTCGATCAGGTGGCGCTGCGTCAGGATCTTCTCGTGCTCCGCCGAGAAGAATTCGACGCCGCTGCTGCGCTTGCTCTTGACCTGGTAGAGGGCAAAATCGGCTTTCTCGTAGAGATCCTCGGCGGTGTATTTGCCGATCTCGGGATAGACGATACCGCAGGAGCCGAAAACGCGAACTGAGCCATCAGGGATTTCGTAGGGATCGCGAACGGCGGCGCAGAGCGCCTGGCCGAGATCGGCGATCGCCTGGCGTGTCATCGAACAGGGGAAGATGATGCCGAACTCGTCGCCGCCGAGACGGGAGACGATACCCTCTTCGCCGACCAGCGCGGTGAAGCGGCGGGCGGTCTCCTTGAGCACGAGATCGCCGGCGGCATGGCCGAAAACATCGTTGACCGGCTTGAAACCGTCGAGATCGAGAATGCCGAGGACGGGCGGCGCGGACGGATCCTTTTGCAGCCGCTTTTCCAGCGAGAGAAAGAAGCTGCGGCGGTTGGCGAGGCCCGTCAGCTGGTCATGCAGGGCGTTGCGGCTGTTGACGAGGTTCAGCTCCTCGGCTTCCGCCCGCTTCTGCTTCAATTCCTCGGTCAATTGCACTAGGCCGACGAAATTCTGGAAATAGCTGTTGATCACCCTGAGGAAGGGCAGGATCAGGAAGAGGCCGCTGACGGCGGTCGCCACGAAAACCGGATTGCCCGAGAACATGAAGGTCGCCACCATGGCCGAGAAGGTGATGACCGTGGTGAGCGCTGCCGCCATCGGCAGATGCATCAGGCAGAAGATGCAGGAAATGCCGGTGACGACGAGGAAGTAGGCGATCTGGCCCTGTTGGGAAGCATCGCCGTATTGGTAAAGCGCGATCGCCCAGCTGCCGAAAGCGATCGTGAGGATACCGGCGCCCGATATGGTGATCTTCATCAGCCTGTAAGCCCGCTCGGCTGTGACGTTTTCCTTGCCCCTGATCTCCCACCAGCAGAGACGGAAGACACAGACGATGCTCAAGGCGACAGGAATATAGAGCGAGAGCCAGAGCGGCGCGGATTTGAGGTGGGTGATCGCCACCGCAAGGGCGTTGATGACCAGCAGGATATAGAGAATGGGGATCTGAGACGACAGGGCCCGGAACTGCGCCGTCAGAAGCGTCGGATTGTCTTTTTGCAGCTGCAGTGAGGCCAGAAAGTTCTTCATCTTCCCTTTTCCAAGCACCACTCAGAACGAAGCGGCTGCCAGTGCCCGGTGGATGCTGTGCAGGTCGTCGACGTTTCTGTTCGACAGGAAGATTTCCCAGTCGAGCGAACTCTGGACGATGGTTTCGAGCGAATCGTGCCGGGGCCTCCAGTCGAGCACCTGCCGGGCGAGCGAAGCATCGGCGACGACGCTGGCCGAATCGCCGGCGCGCCGCGGCGCCATGTGGATCTTGAAGGAATGTCCGTGCAGGCGCGTGATCATGTTCAGCACGTCGAGCACGGAATAGCCGCTGCCATAACCGCAATTGGCAACGAGCGAGCCCTTGCCCCTGCGCAGATGCTGCAGCGCCTTCAGATGCGCATCGACAAGATCGGTGACATGGATGTAGTCGCGCACGCCGGTGCCGTCATGGGTGGGATAATCGATACCATAGACGCTGACGCTGTCGCGCCTGCCGAGCGCCGCCTCGCAGGCAACCTTGATGAGGTGGGTGGCGCCTGAGGTCGACTGGCCGGCCCGGTGATCAGGATCGGCGCCGGCGACGTTGAAATAACGCAGCGCGACGTAGTTGAAATCATAGGCGGCGGCGGCATCGCGCAGCATGAACTCGGTCATCAGCTTCGATTGGCCGTAAGGATTTTCCGGATTGAGGGAGGCCGTCTCCTTCACCGGAAGGTCGGTCTTTTGCTGACCGTAAACGGCCGCCGTCGAGGAGAAGACGAAGTTTCGGATCCCGGCCTCGACCGAGGCCGAAAGCAGCGCCCGGGTCTTGCCTGAGTTGTTGTCATAATAGGAGAGCGGATCGGCAACCGAGACCGGGACAACGGCGGAACCGGCGAAATGGATGATCGCCTCGATATCGTTTTCGATGAAGATCTTCTTCAATATGTCGGCATCAGCGACGTCGCCGAGATAGAAGCGCGCCGCCGGCGCCACGGCCCAGCGAAAGCCCGTGGAGAGGCGGTCGAGCACGACCACATCTTCACCTGCATCGAGCAGCGCCCAAACCATGTGACTGCCGATATATCCGGCGCCGCCCGTCACCAAAACCGCCATGACCCGCATCCCTGCTTTCGTTTGATAAGCAGGGGCATCAGGCCCGGTTTTTCTTTCCAATTTTCTTATCGAATGGCCGTTCGAGGCCCTTTGAACCGGTATGTTTGGACTTGTGGTTAGAGGCCGATTTCGGGCTTTGTTCAAGTTTTATCGATCGGGCGATTCCGGCACGAAATCGCCCGATCGAGCCGCTTCTCAACGCTTGAGGATATAGTCGCAGAGACGCTCGGCCGCGACCGCCACCTGCGCAGGGTCGCGCAGGAAACAGGCGCGCAGGAAGAGTTCGCCGCCAGCGCCGAACGCGGTGCCGGGGGCAAGGCCGACGCCTGTCTTGTCGACGATATCGATGGCGGCGCTGCGGCTGTCGGCGACGCCGTCGATCTTGAGGAAGGCGTAAAGCGCGCCGTCCGGTTTCAGCGTCTCGACGCGGTTGGTGGCGACAAGCGCGTCGCAGAGAATATCGCGGGAGCGGGCCGCCTTGGCGATATTGGCAGCGACGAAATCGTCGCCTTCATTCAGAGCTGCGACGGCGCCCTTCTGCATGAACTGCGCCACGCCCGATGTCGAATACTGGATGAGGTTTTCGAGCACCTGGCCCATCTCGGGCGGGGCGACGATCCAACCGACGCGCCAGCCGGTCATCGACCAGTTCTTCGAGAAGGAATTGACGAAGAGGATCTTGTCGTCCGGCTCCATCACATCGAGGAAAGAAGGCGCCCGACCGCCGGCAAAATAATAGAGAGCGTAGATTTCATCCGCCATGATCCAGAGATCGTGCCGGCGGGCGAGCGCCAGGATGTCGGCAAGATCCTTCTTCGTCGCCGTCCAGCCCGTCGGGTTCGACGGCGTGTTGACGAAGATGCCCCTGGTCTTCGGCGTGATGGCAGCTTCGACGCGGTTCAGATCGACCGCCCATTTGCCGCCTTCGAACTGCAGCTCGACGCCGACGGAGCGCGCGCCCGAGATTTCGAGGGCGGCAGCGATATTCGGCCAGGCGGGGGTGAAGTAAACCAGTTCGTCATCCGGCGAGGTCAGCGTCTGCACGGCGATCTGGATCGCCTGCATGCCGGAACCGGTGACATAGAAATGCTCGACCGGAAGCCGGATTCCGAAATGTCTGAAGTAATAATCCGAAAGCGCCTGGCGAAGCTCCGGAATGCCGCGCTGCCATGTGTAGAAGGTCTCGCCTGAAGCAAGCGCGGCCATCGCCGCTCTGCTGATGAAATCAGGCGTCGGCAGGTCGCCTTCACCCACCCAGAGCGGCAGCAGGCCTTCGCGGCCACGGGCATAGTTGACGACTTCGACGATCCCGCTTTCGGGCGCCGCTATGGCGCGCGGGCTGAGGCTCTTCACGATCGACATGCATATCTCCGGTTTCCGCCTTCATAGTGGATTTGCGTCGGCAAATCCCATGATATCCAGTGATGGAATATCGATTTTCGTGATGAATGGTCGGGCCGCGCCGGCGTGGTGAAGCACGCCAGGAGATCCACGCTCGCCCTTCATCCGCCTGCCGGCCCCTGCTCCCGGTAAACGGAGCGAAGGGGGTGTGCCGCGACCTCTCCGTTCCTCGGTAAGCTCTCGCAGGGCACGTCCCCTCTCCCCGTTTTTTACGGGGGGCCGAAGGACGGGTCGAGACCAGCGGCTCGACCCCCGGTTGGGCTAGGGTGAGGGGCAGCCTTCAGCCACGATCAGGCCGTCGGGCGCTTGGCGAGGAGATCGCGGATTTCGGTCAGCAGCTGGACGTCGGCGGGCGGCGGGGGCAGCTCTTCCGGTGCGGCCTTTTCCTGGCGCTCGACCTGCAGGCGCAGATAATTCACGCCCCTGACCATCAGGAAGATGATCCAGGCGAGAATGAGGAAGTTGATCAGAACGGTGAGGAAGCTGCCATAGGCAAAGACCGCCCCTTGCGCGCGGGCGGCGGCAAGCGTCGGCGCGTTGACGGCCGACGCAAGTGGCAGAAAGTAATTCGAGAAATCGAAGCCGCCGAAAATGGCGCCGACAATCGGCATGATCAGGTCGTCGACCAAGGATTTGACGATGCCGCCGAAGGCGCCGCCGATGATGACGCCGACTGCAAGATCCATGACATTGCCGCGGGCGATAAAGGCCTTGAAGTCGTTGAGCATCGGATCCGTCCCCCTTCGATCCATTTCAGAGAGTATACGATGGATTTTATTAGCTACATCTTCACTGCAATTAATCAATCGGCAATCGCAATTATTTGGCGATACCTCTGGCGGTCTTTGACTTAAGGCCTAGACGGGCAGGAATTTTCAAAGCACCTGAAATGACTTAAGCTGCTCCAAGTTGCGGGAGGTCCCGGCGGGTTTTCCGCCGGCGGAGGGTCAATGCTTCCAGGCTGGGTCATATTCGCGTCTGCCTTCGGCTATCTGCTCCTGCTTTTCGCCGTGGCAAGCTATGGCGACCGCAAGAAGCGCGGCCAGGGCGGGCTCGAAGGCGGATGGCCGGTGGTCTATGCGCTGAGCCTGGCGATCTACTGCACCTCCTGGACCTATTTCGGCAGCGTCGGGCTTGCGGCGCAGCGCGGCCTGGAATTTGCCGGCATCTATATCGGCCCGATCCTGGTCTTCACGCTCGCCATGCCGCTGCTTCGCCGGATCATCGAGCTCGCCAAGGCCGAGAAGCTCACCTCGGTTGCCGATTTCGTCGCCGCGCGCTACGGCAAAAACCCGACGGTCGCAACGATCGTCGCGCTGATCTCGCTGATCGGCACCATTCCTTATATCGCGCTACAGCTCAAGGCGATCTCCAGCACCGTTAGCGCCATGGTCAACCCGTCCGATTACGGCATCGGCAGCGGCAATCTCTACTTCCTGGACCTGCCGCTCATCGCGACGCTGGTGCTTGCCTGCTTCGCCATCATGTTCGGCACGCGGCATACGGATGCGACGGAACACCAGGACGGCCTGATCCTCGCAGTCTCGATGGAATCCGTGGTCAAGCTCGTCGCCTTCCTGACCGCCGGCGTCTGCGTCATCTGGTTTCTCTTCGATGGCCCGACCGATCTCTGGCAGAAGACTGTCGACAACGAGCTGGTCATGTCGGCGCTCAACTACCATACGCCGATCAGCCGCTGGATCACGCTGATCCTCCTCTCGGCCTTCGCGATCATCCTGCTGCCGCGGCAATTCCACGTGACGGTCGTCGAAAACCGAACGCCGAAACAGCTGAAACTCGCCGGCTTCCTGTTTCCCACCTACCTCATCGCCATCAATCTCTTCGTGTTGCCGGTGGCGATCGGCGGACTGCTGACCTTCGGCGGCGCGGGCAACGCCGATTTCTACATGCTGTCGCTGCCGCTTGCCGGTGAGATGCCTGTGGTGTCGCTGATCACCTTCATCGGCGGCTTCTCCGCCGCAACGGCGATGGTCATCGTCGATTCCGTGGCGCTGTCGATCATGGTGTCGAACGATATCATCATGCCGATCTTCCTGAGGCGCAAACTCGCCGGCCGCGCCAGCCAGCGCGACAATTTCGCCAAGACGCTGCTCAACATCCGCCGCAGCGCGATTTTCGCCGTGCTGCTGTTCGGCTACGCCTATTACCGCTCGACCGACAGCACCGCCGGCCTGGCCTCGATCGGCCTTCTTTCCTTTGCCGCGATCGCGCAAATCGCCCCTGCCCTCATCGGCGGGCTGATCTGGCGGCGGGCGAATGCGCGCGGCGCGATCCTCGGGCTTTCCTCCGGCTTCATCATCTGGATCTACCTGCTGTTCCTGCCATCGCTCGGCGGTCCCGATTATTCCTATGTGGCGAGCGCCGTGCTCGGCTTTATCTTTCCCGGGACGACATTGTTCAGCGCAGCCGACGCCGATCCGCTGGTCAATGCAACGGCGATGAGCCTGCTCGTCAACACCGCCTTCTTCGTCGTCGGCTCGCTCACCCGCAATGCCCGGCCGCTAGAACGCATCCAGGCCGGCATCTTCGTCAAGCGGCATTCGCGCTCGCAATTTGCCACGCGCGGCTGGAAGACCCGCATCAGCGTCGGCGATCTCAAAGCGGCGATCTCGCGCTATCTCGGCGAAGAGCGCATGCAGCGCTCATTGACGACTTACGAACAAAGCTCCGGCCGCAAGCTAGGGGACGAACAGCCGGCCGACATGGCGCTTATCCATTTCAGCGAGCAGCTGCTCGGCAGCGCCATCGGCTCGTCCTCGGCCCGGCTGGTGCTGTCGTTGATCCTGCAGAAGATCGAGGATGCCTCTTCCGACACCGCCTGGCTGCTCGACCAGGCAAGCGAGGCGCTGCAATATAACCAGGATATGCTGCAGACCGCCCTTTCGCAGATGGATCAAGGCATTGCGGTGTTCGACAGTTCCAACCGGCTGACGATCTGGAACCGGCGCTTCCGGCAATTGCTGGACCTGCCGGAAAGTGCCGGCCAGGTCGGTTTTCCCCTCGCCGACATTGTCACCACGCTGAGTGAGCGCGGCGACATCGCGCCCGGCGATCTCAATCAGACGGTACGGCATTTCCTGACACTGGACAAACCCTTCGCACTGGTGCTCAGCGGCGGCGAGCGGATCATCGAGGTCCGCTCCAACGCCATGCCCGACAAGGGCATTGTCGCGACCTTCACCGACATCACCCAGCGCGTCAGCGCTGACCAGGCGCTGAAACAGGCGAATGAGACGCTGGAGCAGCGCGTCGCCGAACGCACCGCCGAGTTGACCCGCGTCAACCACGAACTCGCCGAGGCGCGCGCCGCCGCCGACGAGGCGAATATCGGCAAGACCCGTTTTTTCGCCGCTGCCGGCCACGATATTCTGCAGCCGCTGAACGCCGCCAGGCTTTATTCCTCGGCGCTGGTCGAGCGCATGGCGCAATCAGACAACAGCCCGATCGTGCGCAACATCGATTCCGCGCTGGAATCGGTCGAAACCATTCTTGGCGCCGTGCTCGATATATCCAGGCTCGATACCGGCGCCATGCGGCCGCGGCTTGCCGCCGTGGCGCTCTCCGACCTGTTGGAGCGGATCGAGACCGATTTCGCGCCGATTGCCCGCGAGAAACAGCTGAAGCTGGTGGTCATGCCGACATCGCTTCGGGTGCGCTCCGACCCCAATCTTCTGCGCCGGCTGGTGCAGAACCTCGTTTCCAATGCCATCAAATACACGAACACGGGCAAGGTGCTGGTCGGAGCGCGGCGGCGCGGCAACCACGTGATCATTCAGGTAATCGATTCCGGAATCGGCATTCCGCCGTCGAAATTCCGCACGGTGTTCAAGGAATTCGCCCGGCTGGACGAAGGCGCCAAAACCGCCTCCGGCCTCGGGCTCGGTCTTTCGATCGTCGACCGCATCGCCCGCGTGCTCAACCATCCGGTCGAACTGCACTCGACGCATGGCAAGGGCACGGAATTCCGCATCTCCATGCCGCTCGACATTTCGCGCCCCGCGGAGGCTACAGCGGCAACCACTGCTGCCGACCGTCCGGGACAGCCGCTCAAGGGGCTGAAGATCCTCTGCATCGATAACGAACCAAAGATTCTCGAAGGTATGCGGCTGCTGCTCAACGGCTGGGGCTGCGAGGTGGAGGCGCTGGATAGTCTCGCCGAGGTGATATCGAGCGACGGCCATGGCGGGCCGCCGGATCTCGTCATCGCCGATTATCATCTCGACGACGGCACCGGGATTGCCGCAATCCTGCATCTTCGCCGGCAGTTCGGCGCCGACATTCCTGCGCTGATGATTACGGCCGACCGCACGCCGGAGGTGCGCAGCGAGGCCGAGAAATACGACATCGCCGTTCAGCACAAACCGGTGCGGCCGGCAGCACTGCGCGCCTATATTACCCAGATTTCCGGCTTGAAGCGCGCGGCCGCGGAGTAAGAGTCAGTCCGCAGCGTCCATGACGCGCGCGATGAGATCACGGACCCGCGCCGCATCCGGCACGTCTCCGAACAGGATGCGGTACATGATCGGCGCCACGACCTGATCCATGACGCGGTCGAGATCCGGAAAGACCTCACCACGAGCCTTCGCCCTTTCGGCGATGACGACGATCTGCTGGCGGGTATATTCGCAGCATTTGCAGGCATTTGCGCCCGTTTGCGCCGCCAGCACGTCGCGGATCATCTCGCGGCCCGGCCCGGACGACATTTCCTCGGCATATTGCTCGGCCCAGGCTTCGAGGTCCGCCTTGCCGCTGCCGGCATCGACCGGCTGCATATCCGGCCGCAGCCGCTCGACGGCAACGTCGGCAAGAAGCGCCTGCAGGTCACCCCAACGGCGATAGATGGTCGACGGCGTCACACCCGCCTTGGCAGCGATCAGCGGGATCGTCACCTCAGCGCGGATCATCTCGGCCAACAGCTCATGGACCGCCTTGTGAACCGATGCCTGAACCCGCGCGCTTCTGCCGCCCGGACGGAGATTCTCTTTTACCGCCATGCCTGCAATCCAACTTTCGTTTCTTTGTTTTATGCATGTCGTTATCCCGGAACCGCTGCACACTTCCGGGCGACAGGCATACCATGGTTCAAAATCTTTGACAGAACCATGAACGCAAAGAATTTGCCTTTACCATGCATTCGCCCTACATGGAGCTAACGCAACGGCTTAGCTTTAAGAGGGCTTATATATGGTCGCCGCAGCCAAATCCACCGGGAATGCGCAGAGGCCCTCGATCGGTTTTCATGCGCTGACACTCGCCACCTTCTTCGGCGCCTCCGCGGCGCCGACGCCGCTCTATCGGATCTATCAGCAGAATTTCTCGCTCTCGCCTGTGCTGATCACGGTGGTCTTCGCGATCTACGCATTCGCGCTGCTGGCGGCGCTTTTGACCGCCGGTTCGATCTCCGACCATCTCGGCCGCAAGCCGGTGATCTTTTTCGCCCTCGTGCTCGAAATCATCGCCATGGCGCTCTTCGTCGTCGCCAACGGGCCCGGCTGGCTGATCGCGGCGCGGATCGTCCAGGGTATTGCAACCGGGATCGCCGGCGCCTCGATCGGCGCGGCGCTCGTCGATGTCGACCGGGCAAAGGGGCAAATCGTCAATTCGATCGCGCCGCTTTGCGGCATGGCGGTGGGGGCGGTCGGCACCAGCGCCTTGATCCAATACGGCCCCTTCCCGATGCATCTCACCTATGCGCTGTTGCTCCTTGCCTTCACGCTGCTGGCAGCGGGCATCTGGTTGACGCACGAGACCGGCGGCACGCGGCCGGGCGCGCTCGGTTCGCTGATCCCCAGGGTCGCCATTCCCCAGCAGGTGAAACGGCCACTGTCGCTGGTGACGCCGATCAACATCGCCAACTGGACGCTCGCCGGCTTCTATCTCTCGCTGGTCCCGTCGCTGGTCGCCAGCACCACCGGTAGCGGCGCGCCGCTGACCGGCGGGGCCGTCGTGACTGCGCTGATGGCGAGCGGGGCGAGCGCCGTCTATCTCAGACGCAGCAAGTCGGCCTCGGCCAATCTCGGTTTCGGCGTGTCGGCCAAAACGCTCGGTATTTTGACGGTCGTTGCCGGCGTGCATCTCGCCAATGTGCCGCTGCTTCTCATCGGCACGGTCTTCACCGGCGCCGGTTTCGGAACCAATTTCCTCGGTTCGATCGGCACCATCATGCCGCTCGCCAAGGCGGATGAGCGGGCCGGGCTTTTGTCTGCCTTCTATATCCAGAGCTATCTCGCCTTCAGCCTGCCGGCGATCCTTGCCGGGTTCCTGGCGAAATCGGCCGGATATGCGCTGACGACGGATATCTATGCGACGGCCATCCTGTTGCTGATGGGCGTCGGACTACTGGGGCTTCGCGCCGGCCGTCGGAAGGCGGCCGCGTGAGGGCATGACGGCGACCAGCCGTGGCGAGGGAACCGTCTCCGTTCCGCTGAACCGAACGGATCAGAAGTCCTCCCAGCCGTGGTCGGCCGGAGCGGTTGCCTTTGAGCCGCCACCGAGAGCGGTCGCCAGCGTCTTCTTCAACGCACGGGCCGGAGAGGGAACAGGGATGGACGTGTGCGATGATACGATTTTCGGAGCGGCGATCGAACGCGGCGCATTCGAACGCGATATTGCCGACGTCATGCCCATGCCGGTATCGAGGCGAAACTGGCCCAACCGTCCGGACAGGGCAGAGACTTCGGTCGCGAGCGTGTGGGCTGCCGCATTCGACTCCTCCACCATGGCCGCATTCTTCTGCGTCGCCTGATCCATCTGATTGACGGCGGTATTGATTTCCTGAAGGCCGGTCGACTGCTCGCGTGCGGATTGAACGATCGCGTGGACATTGCGGTCGATCTGCTGCACCTCTTGAACAATCCCGTCCAAGGCATCGCCGGTCTCGCGCACCAGGGCAACACCATGTCGCACCTGGCCGCCCGAAGCGCCGATCAGCGCCTTGATCTCCTTGGCTGCGCCAGCCGAGCGCTGCGCCAGCTCACGGACTTCCTGGGCGACGACGGCGAAGCCCTTGCCGGCTTCACCGGCGCGCGCGGCCTCGACGCCGGCATTCAGCGCAAGCAGGTTTGTCTGGAAGGCGATCTCGTCGATGACGCCGATGATATTCGAGATCGACTTGGACGACTGTTCGATGTCGTTCATCGCTTCGACAGCCCGCTGCACGATCTGGCCGGACCGTTCGGCATTTTCCTTCGTGCGAACAACCATCGATCCTGCTTCTTCGGCACGCGCCGTGGAATCCTTGACGGATGTGGTGATCTGCTCGAGCGCCGCGGCAGTTTCTTCAACGGAGGCAGCCTGCTGTTCCGTACGCCGCGCAAGATCGTCGGCCGCAGAACGGATCTCCTCGGTGCCGCTTTGGATGACCTCGGCATTTTGCGAGAATGACACCAGCGCCGAACGCAATTTGACGACCGACTCGTTGAAATTGATGCGGGTCTCGTCAAGCGTCGCAGCGAAAGGATGCTCGAGTGCGCTCGTCATGTCGCCTTCGGCAAGCTTCGCCAGGCCAAGCGCCAATTCACCGACGGCGAATTTGACGTCGGCTTCCTGGGCCTGGTCGATCCGAGCGCGCTCTGCACGCTCCTTTTCCTGCAGCGCGCGGTTTTCTTCTGCCGCGGCCTCCAGCCGCGCCTTTTCGCGATTGCCCTCCAGCAGCGCCTTCAGCGAGCGCGACAGGTCGCCGATTTCGTCCTTCGCGTCGCTGTCCTTCAGGTTCACATCGAGTTTACCTGCGGCAATCTCGGCAGTCTCGCCGATGACGCTGGAAATCCGACCGACGAACCGACGTGCGATCAGCCAACCGGCGACGCCGAGCAGCAAGGCCGCCAAGCCTGTTGCGAGAATGGCATCCCGCACCACCGCATACAGAGGCCCGAAGAGTGTTGCCTTCGGGACCGAAACGATCGCATACCAATCCGAGCTCTCGGCAAGCTTGACCGCGACCGCAATCGCCAGCGATACGCTGCCGTCCTCATTGGTCACCTCACGCTCAACACCGGGATTGGCGATAAGACGATCCCACTCCGCAGTCTTTGCTCCCGTCTCGGAAAGGCTCTTGCCGATGAGGCCTGCATCCGGATGGCTGACGATCTTGCCGGCACTGGTCACCAGGCCAAGGAAGCCCGCTCCCATCGGTCGAACGGCTGACAGCGCCTTGTTGGTGTCCTGAAGCGAAAGGTCAAGGCCTGCAACGCCCACCGCCTTGCCGTCGATGACAATCGGCTTGGTGACAGAGGTCATCAAGACGTCTTTTCCATCGATCGCATAAGAATACGGCTCGATGACAACGGTTTTGCGCTGCGTGAACGGCAGCTGATAGTAGTCGCCCGCTCCAGCCACGGTATAATCGGTCAACGCGGTATGGGTAATCTGCCCCCCGCTCCGCACCCAATAGGGCACATAGCGGCCCGTCGCGTCGTGTCCTTCCTTGCCGACATAATCCTTGTCCTTGCCGTCGAAAGCATTCGGCTCCCATCCGGTCCAAGTCCCAAGGACGGGGGGGTTGGCTTGCAGCAGGTTGAGCAAGACCTTGTCCGCCCTGGCACGATCGGTGTCGCCCATCTGCTTCATCGTGGTCAGCACGACATCAAGTCCGTCGACGATATGCACGGTACCGCCGATATTCTTTTCGACTTTCAGCGCTTCGGCCGTCGCGATCTGGCGCATCTGTTCGATGCTGCCGCCGCGAATTTCGGTATAGGACCGATAGAAAATGACGCTGGAAGCGACAATAACGGCGATGACGCCACAGGCCGCCACAGAAAAAAGATTGCGACTTGTCGTAGACTTGAAAAGCATGTTCTCCGCCCGCCTTCGCTGCTGTACTGACGCACGCCTTAAGTCCAATTCGCCGGCACGTATAAACAACCGTCATCCAGCAGAAACTGAAGGCCTCCCAATCTCCATGCTTGCAAAATTTGATTAAAACAAAGTTCTTATTCTCTAAAGCGCGTCGCGATCTTTCAGATTCGCTCCTCGCGCTTTAGGTCTTTGTTTTTTGCGTATGTCTTTGCCGTAAAACCGCTGCGCGGTCTGTGCGACATGCTTGACCGGCAACGGAATTATTCAACAGGGTCTGCACTTTGCGGTTTCAGATCGAGCAGCGCGCGGCCGCTGCCATCCATGGCGAAGGGCACCGAGGCGTGCTGATGGGCAACCAGCCAGCGGCCATCCCGCTTGACGAGGCCGAGGGTCTGGCGGAACCAGAGATCGACCTCGGCCCCATCGGTCTTGGTCCCGGTCATGCGCAGGAGACCACTCCAGAAGGCGACATCCCCGCCGACCGTCAATCTGGCATCGCGCACTTCGCCGCCGATCGGGCCTTCCCAGGTATCGAACCAGGCCTGTAGGCCGGCCGCGTCCTTGCCATTGCTGACGAGCGGCGGCGCCAGCGAGAACTCGACGGAATCCTCGACCTCATAGGACAGCGCCTCCTCGGCGTTCTTTTCGCTGAGCGCCTTGGCCCGCATCATCAGCATGGCGATGATCGCCTCTTCTTCGTGCCTGACATTGGCTTCGTCTTTCACAACCGTTCTCCTTTTCCGTTATAGACAGAGGACGAACGGCAAGAGGACGATCCGACAAGGATGCATTTCCGTTTTCGTAATTCCGGACGCAAAACCGCCGCGCAGTCTTGCCGGAATCGCCTCAGAGATAACTCGTCACCGCCGGTTCGTTCCACCAGGCATCATGCCTGCCGTCGTAATAACGGACCGGCAGTGCTGCCAGTTCCTCAGGGGTGATATCGTCGAGGCAGGCGATGTTGATCGAGACATAGGCGCCGCCGATCGCCTCGACATAACCGTCGCCAAAGGCGGGCACGCCGCAGGTGCGACAGAAGCGGTGGTGACCGCTCATCGTGTTGAACTGGTAGTCAGCCGTTTCCGCCTCGTCGCACGTCAGACGAAAATCCTCGGGCTTGACGTTGGCGCCCCAATAGCGCCGCTTGGCGCAGATCGAACAATTGCAGCGGCCGGTGCCCTCCTCGAGGTCGATATCCACCTCGTAGTGCACTCTGCCGCAGTGGCAGCTTCCCTTGTAGGTTTTCTTCATGGCGCGCTCCTCCTTCAATATTGCGTTCAGTGCCTCGATATGACAATATGTTGTCACTATGAATGAGATACAAAATAGACAACATGTTGTCAAACAGAATCGACCGGAGCGGACGATGGAAGGGAATGCCTTTTCCGCTTTCGCAATCACCGCCCTTCGCCTGGCCGGCCATCTGACGGCGGCGGGCGACCAGCTGGCAAAGCCTGCAGGACAGACAAGCGCCCGCTGGCAGGTGCTGGCCGCGGCAAGGCGCGGCGACATGTCGGTGGCGCAGATCGCCCGCGCGCTCGGCCTCGCTCGCCAGGGCGTGCAACGGCTTGCCGATGTGCTGGAGGGTGAAGGGCTGATCGCCTATGCGGAGAACCCGCAGCACCAGCGGGCCAAGCTGGTGCGGCTGACGGCGGAAGGGACCGCACGGCTGGGGGTAATCGAGGTGGCGCAGGCCGGATGGGCGGACGGGCTGGGTGCTGCGTTTACGTCAGCCGAGCTCGATGCGGCGCGGGCGGTGATGCTGCGGGTCATGGAGATGCTGGAGGCTGACGGGGCGCCCGGAGGCTGATTGGCCTTGCGGTGATACGGCCGAGGCTGACGCAAATAAAAAAGGCCGGGCTAACCCGACCTTCCCTGCCATCTCAACGAACCGTGCCAGTACATCCGTGGTCACGATCCGGAGATGATATTCAAAGCTCCACGCGTCCGAGAGGACGCGCCAAACTTAAGCCGCCTGGAGGCGGTCTGCCGACATTTTGCCGGACTTGTTGTCGCGGACGAGCTCGTAAGACAGCTTCTGGCCATCCTTGAGGTCACGCATGCCGGCGCGTTCAACGGCCGAGATGTGGACGAAAACGTCGGCAGCGCCGTCATCCGGCTGAATGAAGCCGAAGCCCTTGGTTGCGTTGAACCACTTAACGGTACCTGTGCTCATGACGATATCCTTTTCGAATCGTTCATAGAAGATTGCCGCCCGGGCAAATGCCGAGCGGCGATGAAAACCGATTTTGGAGGAAGTTCGCCAGGAACGACGCGAGCGTCGTTTCAAAGTTCATCTAGCAAGATCGATGCGTGAACGTTTAATCGGAAATTGTGTCCGTGACAAGGCCGCAACACGGAAAAGTCGAGTTCGTGCTCTTGGGGCGAAAGGGTCTTTGCCGTCGTGCCGCGGCGGCGCCCTCTGCCCTGCCGGGCATCTCCCTCACAGGTGGGGAGATCGGCAAGTAGCCCGCCCACCGGACCTCTCCTGCGACTAGCCGTGACGGACAAGATTCGGGGAGATCCTCGCGCCCAGCCAATCTCCCCACTTGTGGGGGAGATGCCCGGCAGGGCAAAGGGGGCGGCCACGGTATGACGGTAAAGATTGCCCCCTCAAAACCCACACCGCGAAACGGCTTACGCCGCTGCCTTCGCCCCTGCATAGGGATCGAACCGTCCGTAAAAAGTCTCACCATTGGCGGCCAAGTCTTTCAACAATGACGTCGGCTTGAAATGGTCTCCGTAAGCCTCAGCTAACTTCTCCGCCAGTTCCACGAAGGCCTTCGCGCCCATCCCGTCGATATAACTCAGCGCCCCGCCGGTATAGGGCGCGAAGCCGAAGCCGAGGATCGAGCCGACGTCGGCCTCGCGCGGATCGGTGACGATGCCTTCCTCGACGGTGCGGGCGGCTTCGAGCGCGATGGTGACAAGGAAGCGTTGCTTGAGAACGGCGATGTCGACGTCATCCGCTTTCTTCTGCGGGTAGAGGCTCTTCAACTCGGGCCAAAGCGATTTCTTGGCCGGTTTCGGCGGATAATCGTAGAAGCCCTTGGAATTCTTGCGGCCTAAGCGGCCCTCCTTTTCCACCATGCGGGAGATCAGTTCCATATGCCTGAGGTCGATCGCCTTCTCGCCGAGATCGGCGGCCGTGGCCTTGAGGATTTTCAGCGAGAGATCGATGGCGACCTCGTCGTTGAGTGCCAACGGACCCACCGGCATGCCGGCCATCTTGGCGGCATTCTCGATCATCGCGGGCGGCACGCCTTCGATCAGCATGTCGTAGCTTTCCGACATGTAACGCAGCACGCAGCGATTGACGAAGAAGCCGCGGGTGTCGTTGACGACGATCGGCGTCTTCTTGATCGCCGCGACATAGTCGAGAGCGACGGCCAGCGCCCTGTCGCCGGTCTCCTTACCGAGGATGACCTCGGTCAGCATCATCTTTTCCACCGGCGAGAAGAAATGGATGCCGATGAAATCGGCCGGGCGCTTGGAATTCTTCGCCAGCCCGGTAATCGGCAGGGTCGAGGTATTGGAGGCTAAGATCGCTCCTTGCGGCAGCACGGCTTCCACAGCCTCGATCACCGCTTTCTTCACCTGGCGATCCTCGAACACCGCCTCGATGACCAGATCGGCATTGGTGAGGTCGGCGTAATCGGCCGAGGGCGTGATGCGAGAGAGCAGGGCTGCGGCCTCGTGCTGCGTAAATCGCCCCTTACCGACGGAATCCTTGACGAGACCTTCGCAGACGGCCTTTCCCTTGGCAGCAGCCTCCAAGTCACGGTCGATCAGCGTCACCGGAATGCCGGCGGCGGCCGTAACATAGGCGATCGAAGCGCCCATGAAGCCGGCGCCGACGACGCCGACATGTTTCAGCTCGGTCTTCGGGTGACCGGCCGGACGGCGCGCACCCTTGCCGAGTTCCTGCATGGAGATGAACAGCGAACGGATCATCGAGAAGGCTTCGCGGGTCTGCACCACCTCGGTGAAATAACGCTGCTCGATCTTCAGGCCGGTGTCGAACGGCACCTGAAGGCCTTCATAGACACATTTCAGGATGGCAAGCGCTGCCGGATAATTGCCCGATGTCTCCCGACGCAGGATCGCCGGCGCCGCCGGCCAGAGCTGGGCTGAAGCCGGCGTCCAGATGCCGCCGCCGGGCGCCTTGAAACCCTTCTCGTCCCAGGGGGCGACCGGTTTCAGGCCATCCTTGATCATCTGCTTAGCGACGGGGATCAGTTGGTCCGGCTCGACCACCTGATGCACGAGGTTCATCGCCTTGGCGCGGGAGCCGGTCAGCGACTGGCCCGTCGTCATCATCTGCAGCGCATCCTGGGCGTTCGCCAGGCGCGGCACACGCTGTGTGCCGCCGGCGCCGGGGAAGATGCCGACCTTGACCTCGGGCAGCGCGATCTTGACGCTCTTGGCATTGGAGACGACGCGGCCGTGGCAGGCGAGCGACATTTCGAAGGCGCCGCCCATGCAGGTGCCGTTGATGGCGGAGACCCAGGGCTTGCCCGATGTTTCGAGCTTGCGAAACAGGCCGGTCATGCTGCCGACCATGTCGAAGAGTTTCTGCACGGCCGTTTGCGGGCTCTTTTCTTTCTCATCCTGGTAGAAAGTGAACGTCGACTTGACCATCGACAGATCGGCGCCGCCGGAGAAGGAGGACTTGCCCGAGGTAATGACGACACCCTTGACGGCGGCGTCAGTGGTGGTGGCATCGATGATGGCGTCGAGCTCGGCCATCACCTCCGCGGTGAAGACGTTCATCGATTTGCCGGGCATGTCCCAGGTGACGAGAGCGATGCCGTCGGCGTCGGTTTCGAGCGTGAAATTTATGTAGGTCATTGGGTTTCCTCCCCGATCAGGCCGGCAAATGGCTGCGCTGCGCGTCGACTGTCTTCGTCTTTTCGGTGACTACATCGCCGATATGCTTGGTCTGCGATGGCTCGAAAAGCACGATCCAGCATTCCTCCTCCGCCACCGGATTATGCTCTACGCCCCTCGGCACGACATGAAAATCGCCGGCGTTCAGGTGCACATGCGGGCGGTCGCGATATTCGATGGTCAGCGCGCCCTTCCAGATGAGAAAAAGCTCGTCCTCGTCGCGGTGAGAATGCCAGGCGAGCTGGCCCCGGACCTTGGCGAGCTTGACGCTCTGGCCGTTGAGATCGGCAATGACGCGGGGCGACCAGTGCTCGCTGACCTCGGCATATTCGGTTTCGATCGTGCCGGTGTTGAAGCTCATCGTCAGACCCTTTCGATAACCGTCGCGGTACCCATGCCGGCGCCGATGCAGAGCGTCACCAGCGCGGTGTTGAGGTCGCGGCGTTCGAGCTCGTCCAGCACCGTGCCGAGGATCATCGCGCCGGTGGCGCCGAGCGGATGACCCATGGCGATGGCGCCGCCATTGACGTTGATCCTGTCGTGGTCGATGTCGAAGGCTTGCATATAGCGCAGCACCACGGCGGCGAAGGCCTCGTTCAACTCGAAGAGATCGATGTCGGCAAGGCGCATGCCGGTCCGTTTCAGCAGCTTCTCGGTGACATCGACCGGTCCGGTCAGCATCAGGGCCGGATCGGAGCCGATATTGGCGAAGGCTTTGATGCGGGCGCGCGGCTTCATGCCCATGCTCTGACCGCCTGCCTTGGAGCCGAGCAGGACGACGCCGGCGCCATCGACGATGCCTGAGGAATTGCCGGCATGGTGGACATAGTTGATGCGCTCGATTTCCGGGTGCGCCTGGATTCCGACGGCCTCGAACCCGCCCATCTCGCCGGGCATCTGGAAGGAGGGATTGAGGGAGGCAAGCGCCTGCATGTCGGTGCCGGGGCGCATATGCTCGTCCTTATCAAGGATCGTCAGGCCGTTCTGATCCTTGACCGGCACGACCGACTTGTCGAACCAACCCTGCTGCCAGGCATGTCCAGCGCGCTTCTGGCTCTCGACGGCGTAGGCGTCGACATCGGTTCTGCTGAAACCATATTTGGTGGCGATCAGATCGGCGGAGACGCCCTGCGGCATGAAATAGGCCGGGAAATTCACCGAGGGATCCATGAACCAGGCGCCGCCGGACATGCCGAGGCCGACGCGGGACATGCTTTCGACGCCGCCCGCGATGACGATGTCGTCGGCCCCTTGGGCAATCTTGCCGGCGCCGAAATTGACGGCATCGAGGCCGGAGGCGCAGAATCTGGAGATCTGCATGCCGGGCGCCCTGGTGGAATAACCGGCTTCGAAGGCGGCTGCCTTGGGGATGACGGCACCGGCATCCATGACCGGATCGACACAGCCCATGATGATGTCGTCGACGGTCGTGGTATCGAGCCCGTTGCGGTCGCGGATCGCTTCCAGCGTCTTGGCCGCCAAGCGCACGGAAGGCACCTCATGCAGGGCGCCGTCCTTCTTGCCGCGGCCGCGCGGCGTGCGGACGTGGTCGTAAATAAAAACCTCGGTCATGTTCTGCTCCCTATCGGCGGCGAGGCCGGTGAATTTCAACTCCCCTTCTCCCCTCGGGGAGAAGGTGGCCGAAGGTCGGATGAGAGGGCGCTCGCGGCAAACTCGACCTTGCTTGCGCGCGGCCGTTCGCTCCTTCGTCGCTCACCCCCTCATCTGTCCTTCGGACATCTTCTCCACGCAGGGGAGAAGGGGGAATTCGTCAAAACGCTTCGGCGGCAAGTTCCATCATCGTGTCTGCACCGGCTTCGATACGGGTCTTGCGAAGCGCGGTTTCCGGCATGATGCGTTCCATGAAGAAGCGGGCGGTCACCAGCTTATTCCTCAGGAAATCCTCACGGGTTCCATCGCCGGATGCAAGGCCGTCCTCGGCGGCTTTCGCCATCTTTGCCCACATATAGCCGAGAACGACAAGGCCGAAGAGGTGCATGTAATCAGTCGAGCCGGCGCCGGCATTGTCGGGCTTGGCCATGGCGTTCTGCATGAACCACATGGTCGCGCCCTGGGCGTCGTTCAAGCCCTTCTTCAGATGCTTGGTGAAGAAGGACAGTTTTTCATTGTCCCGATTCTCTTCGCAGAAATCGCCGATCTCCTTGAACAGCGCCATGGCGGCACGGCCGCCGTTCAAGGCGAGCTTGCGGCCGACGAGATCAAGCGCCTGAATGCCGTTGGCGCCTTCATAGATCATGGCGATGCGGGCATCGCGCACATACTGGCTCATACCGTGTTCTTCGATATAGCCGTGGCCGCCGAAAACCTGCTGGGCCATGACAGCATGATCGAAGCCCTTATCGGTCATCACGCCCTTGAGGATCGGGGTGACGAGGCCGAGAATATCGTCAGCCGTCTGGCGCTCCTTCTCGTCAGTGGCACGGTGAGCAATGTCCGACTTGAGCGCGGTCCACAGCAGAAAGGCCCGGCCACCCTCGTTGAAAGCGCGGATGGTCATCAAGGTGCGACGAATATCGGGATGAACGATGATCGGATCGGCCTTCTTATCCGGCGCCTTGGGACCGGACAGCGAGCGGCCCTGGATACGGTCGCGGGCATAGTTGGCGGCGTTCTGATAGGCGATCTCGGAAATGGCGATGCCCTGCAGGCCGACCATCAGTCGGGCCTCGTTCATCATCACGAACATGGCGTTGAGGCCGCGGTTTTCGGCGCCGATCAGGAAACCCGTCGCCTCGTCGTAATTCATGACGCAGGTGGCGTTGGCGTGGATGCCCATCTTGTGCTCGATCGCGCCGCAGGAGACAGCATTGCGGTCGCCGAGGGCGCCATCCTTGCCGACCAGGAATTTCGGAACGATGAACAGCGAGATGCCCTTGGTGCCCTCGGGCGCGCCTTCGATGCGGGCAAGCACCAGGTGGACGATATTGTCGGCGAGATCATGCTCACCGGCAGAGATGAAGATCTTCTGGCCGGAGATCCTGTAGCTGCCGTCGGCCTGCGGCGCCGCCTTGGTGCGCAGCATGCCGAGATCGGTGCCGCAATGCGGCTCGGTGAGGTTCATGGTGCCGGTCCAGGAGCCGTCCACCATCTTCGGCAGATAGGTGCTCTTCTGCTCGGACGAACCATGGACGAGGATCGCGGCGATCGCGCCTTGCGTCAGGCCCGGATACATCATCAGCGACATGTTGGCGGCGGAGGTATATTCGCCGACGGCGGTATGCAGCGTATAGGGAAGCCCCTGCCCGCCGAATTCCTCGGGCACGGCAAGGCCGATCCAGCCGCCTTCGCGATAGGCCTTGTAAGCCTCCTTGAAGCCCTTCGGCGTCGAGACGCTGGCATCGTCGTGGCGATGGCAGCCTTCCTGATCGCCGGAATAATTCACCGGGAAGAGAGCCTCCTCTGCAACCTTTCCAGCCTCGCCGAGGATCGCCTCGATCATGTCAGGCGTCGCGTCGGCAAAACCGGGAAGATTGTTGTAGCGTTCGAGGCCCAGCACGTCGTTCAGGACGAAGAGCGTATCGGTCACCGGGGCCTTGTAGACTGGCATCTCTGGATTTCCTCCCATTCGACTGCGCGGGTCGCGACGGCCTCGGGGACTGTCTTACAAAATATTGACGTTTGCGTAAACGTCAAATTCTGCCGCTTCGCCGCCTTTCATGAAAAAATTTGTCATGACGAGTCTGCGGGCGATGAAGGGCCCGAAAGGCACGAGACGTCGTCTCCCCTTCCTTGTCCATCGTGGAACGGCGTATAAACGCAAGCGTCTTTCAACCCGCAATTCGGGAATGCCAGGGGAGGATGGTCGGGATGATCAGTTTCGAGGCGATAAGGCAGCGTGCGGAGCAGCGGAAGGGCGGAGCCGCCGCTTTGCAGGCCTTGCTGGAGAAGCATAGGCCGGATCACAACCGGCTGCGCACCATGCCCGACGACCGCATCCTCGCAGACATGACCCGGCGCATCTTCTACAGCGGCTTCGTCCAGAAGGTGATCGATGCGAAGTGGCCGGGTTTCGAGGCGGCGTTTTCCGGCTTCGAGGCGGCTATGCTGAATATCGCGCCCGACGATTATTGGCATGACCTGACTTCGGACGAACGGATCATCCGCAACGGTGCGAAGATCATGTCGGTTCGCGCCAATGCCGCCTTCATCCGCGAACTGGCACGGGAACACGGCAGTGCCGGCGTCTTCTTGGCCGACTGGCCGCGGGAGAACCAGATCGGCCTTCTCGACCTGTTGGGGAAACGCGGCAGCCGGCTCGGCGGCATGACCGGGCAATATTTCCTGCGGGGCATCGGCCGTG
This sequence comes from Rhizobium sp. NZLR10, assembly GCF_019685125.1. Classification (NCBI taxonomy): domain Bacteria; kingdom Pseudomonadati; phylum Pseudomonadota; class Alphaproteobacteria; order Hyphomicrobiales; family Rhizobiaceae; genus Rhizobium; species Rhizobium sp. NZLR10. The sequence goes on from NZ_JABDWE010000008.1 coordinate 243,042, forward strand.
ACAGCTTCGTCAGCACGATCGACGTGCTCGCCTGCCTGAGATCGACCGGTGTGCCGCTCTCCTCCTCCGGCATGGCGAAGAAGGACCAGCCGCTGATCCAGCAGGCCTTCAACGACTGGGCGGAGGAGACTGGCCTTTCCTTCATCCTCCTGTCGCGCATCAGCGCCTATTCGATCGATGCGGCGCACACGCACGGAAATTCGCACGGGCAGTAGCGCAGGCCGCTCGGAGTTCCTACGTCTTCCGGACGATTCATCGAGGAGGATATCATGACCGACTTTCCCTATGAGAGCGCCCTCATCGTCGGCGCGGGCTCCGGCATCAGTGCGTCGCTTGCACGGCAATTGTCGGCGCTCGGCGTCAAGGTCGGGCTTGCCGCCCGCAATGTCGAAAAGCTCCAGCTGCTCATCGAGCAGACCGGCGCCAGCGCCTTTACCGCCGACGTCTCGCAGCCGCAAAGCGTTGCAGCGCTGTTCGAAGAGGCTGCCGGCGCGATCGGCGGACCTGACGTGGTGATCTTCAACGCCGGCGCCCGCCTGCGCGGACCGCTGGCCGAACTCGATCCCGCCGATGTCGAAAAGGCGATCGCGACCACCGCTTTCGGCGGTTTTCTGGTGGCGCAGCAGGCGGCGCAGCGGATGATACCGCGCGGCCGCGGCGCCATCCTGTTCACCGGCGCTTCGGCGAGCGTCAAGGGTTATGCGCAATCGGCCCCCTTCGCGATGGGCAAGTTTGCGCTGCGCGGCCTTGCCCAGAGTGCGGCTCGTGAACTTGGGCCGATGGGCATCCACGTCGCGCATTTCGTCATCGACGGCGCGGTGCGCTCGCAGATGCGGCCGGACCGGGCGGAGAAGCCGGATGGCACGCTTTCGCCGGAGGCGATCGCCCAGACCTATATCGACGTGCTTCGCCAGCACCGCAGCGCATGGTCGCTGGAGGTCGAAGTCCGGCCCTGGACGGAGAATTTCTGAGCTGCCATCGGCGGAGAAGGCAGCTATCGCGGCGACGATGGACAGACTATGTTTCGTCGCCGGAGCTGACCAGGATGATTTTAGGCCGGATGGCCTAAAATCATCCTGGTCCAGATTCAATGGTTAGAGCATGATGCCGTCCGAAAACCGCTCACACTTTTCGGCATCATGCTCTCGGAGGACACCGATGCAGCGCCTGGACCATGTCACGATCGATACCCGCGATGCCTCTCGTATGATCGGCTTCCTCAACGCCGTGCTCGGCGTCGAGGAAGGCTATAGGCCACCCTTCGACTCGCCCGGCCACTGGCTCTATCTGGACGAACGCCCGGTCATCCATCTCAGCCTGACGTCACGCAGCACCGATTTTCCGCCCGGCATCTTCAATCATGTCGCCTTCAGCCTCTACGAATTCGGCGCGGCGCTGGAGCGCATCAAGGCGAGCGGCTATCGCTATGAATATTACGATATTCCCGACACCGATCTCGGCCAGATCTTCGTCCATGGCCCCGAAGGCGTGAAGATTGAGCTGCAATATAAGCGGCCGACCTAAGCGCCCCACCGCCATTCGATGTGACGAATTCAGGGGCAATTGCCGCCTAAAACGGCGTTTGGAACACAAACGTTAAAAAATTCTCATCGACATTAACGGCTTGTTTACCACGTTTCGTGAAAGGTGCGGATTGAGCAGTAGCAATCCGCATTCCTTTTCCCAGTGTCGCGTTTCCCAGGGATGCCGCTACATCGTCCAGCTTGAGGAAAGCCTAATTGACTAACCTCTTATGAATGATGTGCTCCGGTCGGCGTGAAGACGCTGGCCACAGACGGAAAAGCCAATGATCGAGCTCTGACGAGGGGTCGAGCAGTCGAAGCGAGCAAGAAGATGAACGGATCGCGATCAAATCCTTCCCGACAGTCCGACAGGACCTCGCTCGATGCGCTGAACCGCACGATCGAAGGGCTGGAGGCACGCATCGAAGGGCTGATAGGCAGCGGGCGCGAACAGCGGCCGCGCACGGCAACAGCCGAGCGCGAACCCTACCCGGCCTCCAATGCTCCGCGCCCCGCAAGGGCGCCGCTCGAGCCGCGGCCGGATCCGCTCGCCGAAATCCGCCAGCGCCAGCGCGCGCTTGAAGCGGGCCGCGAGCGACCCTACACACGCGAGCCGGCCCCGCAGTTGCGCGAACCAGCCCCACAGTTGCGCGAACCCGCGTCGCGCGTCGCCACACCACAACCGGCACCCGCCCTCCGTGCGGGCGACGACACGATGACCGAGATCGCCCAGGCGCTCGTCAATCTCAGGCATGATCTGAAGCGCGATATTTCCGAGGGCGTCACCCGCGAGATGAACGCGCTGCGCGCCGAGCTGCGCGAGATCAAGGCGAATGCCGGCGATGGCGGTTTCGCCGATGATATGCGCGCCGATATGGGCCGCCTTGCCCAGAGCATTACTCAGTTGACCGGCCGCTCGAGCGGTCCGGAGGCGACCGGCCTGCGCGAGGACTTCGAGGAGCTGCGCTCGCTGATGGACGGGCTGGCGCGCGAGGATTCGCTGCGCCATATGGAAAACCGCTGGGACGGCTTCGAGAGCCGGCTTGCGGCGCTCGATACCGAGGGGCTGCAGGAAGAGCTGGTTTCGCTCGCCTATAGGCTCGACGACATCAAGCGCCATATCGGCGGCATGGGCGAAAGCCCGGCGGTCCGGGCACTTGAGGACAAGCTCATCGCCATCGCCACGGCGATGGAGCAGTTCGGCAACATGATCCAGCCGCACGACCGGGTCATGTCGGAGCAGTTCGCCGCCATGGACACGCGGCTTGACGAGATCAGCCGGGCGATCGCGGCAAGCGGGCGCGCGGCTGCCACCAACGATCCGGCGCTGATGCAGCGGCTGGAAGGCCGGCTTTCGGCGCTGGCCGATCAGATCGATCTGATGAGCCATGATGCGGCCAACCGCGCAACGCCGGCCGACGAGCTGGCGATGCGGCTCGAAGCGCTGACATCTCGCGTCGAGGAGTTGACGAAGGCGGAAGCGACGTCACGGCTCGACGAACGGCTGGAGCATCTTTCCTATCTCCTGGAGCGCACGCAAACGACGGCGCAGCCCGACCTCACCGGCACGCTTTCCGACATTTCCCGCAAGATCGACGCGCTTGAGAACGGCGCGGTCAACGACGTGCTGGCGCAGCGGCTCGACGGTCTCGCCCGGCGCATCGACGAGATGGCCTACCAGCAACCGGCACCGGCCGCCGCGGTTGACGACGGCGCCTTCCGGCGTCTCGAAGGGCGGCTGAGCGACATCGCCGCCCGGCTGGAAGAGAGCACATCGGCAGCGCCGACCGATCCACATGCGCTGAAGAACCTCGAAGACCAGATCGCCAATCTTTCGGCACTGATGAACACGCCACGCGAAAGCGCCGCGATCCCAGCCGAATTCGACCGGCGGATGGGCGCGATCGAAGACTATATGGCGACGAGCGACGAATATATCATCGAGGCGGCGCGCCAGGCGGCAGAAGCCGTCGTCGACGCCTATTCGCGCCATGGCGGCCCGCAGGGCGCCGTGGCTGCTGCCGATATGTCGGCGCTGACGGCGCTGGCCGAGGATCTGCGTCACCTCGAGGAAATCAGCCGCGACAGCGAGGAGCGCACGCACAAGACTTTCAAGGCGCTGCACGAGACGCTGGTGCATATCGCCGACCGCCTCGACGGCATGGAAGAGCGCGGCGGGCGGGTGAGTGCCCAGATGCCGGTGGCCGAGGTCGATTTCGATGTCGATCCCTACGCGCTGATGGTGGCCGAGGCCGAGATGGACAGGACGCCGGCCGCTGTCCTCACAGCGAAGGCCTCTCCTGTTATCCGCACGGCCGAGGTTGCAGCCGAACCTGCCGCCCCGGTGCAAGCCAATGCCATGAGCGGAACGAGCGCGATCGCCATCGAAGCCGCGACCAGGACGACTGAGAACGTGACGCCAATACGGGCACAGGCACCGGCAAAGGCCAGCCTGCTTGCCAGCCTCGGCAAGCGGCTGCTGCCCGGCAGGAAAGCCGAGAGCCGGGCAACCGAACGCCCGATGATCGACCCCGCGCCATCGATCGATCCGACCGACGTGGTGCCGACGGATGCGGCAAACGAACTGCTCGAACCGGGCTCGGGCGCGCCCGACGTGAAGAAGATCCTTGAACGGGTCCGCGCCAGCCAGAGTGCCGCACGCGGCAAACCTGCCGCCGAAACCGATCGCGCCGATTATATCGCCGCCGCGCGTCGTGCAGCGCAGGCAGCCGCGATGGAAGTGGACGCCAATCCGAAACAGGCAGCCGTCAAGGCCGAGAAGAAGGGCGCAAGCGTCGACAAGGCCGGCAAGACTTCTGACAAGACGGGCAAGACCAGCGCCTTTTCGCGCTACCGGCGGCCGATCCTGCTGGCCGTCGGGGCCGTGCTGCTGGCGATCATGGCCTTTCCGCTTGCCCGGACGCTGACGAGCGGCGAGAGCGCCCCGCAGGCGCCAGCCGAAGTCTCGGCGCTGACCGGCGCGACGGAAAATCCGCAGCTAGCCTTGCCTGAAGCAACACCCGCCCAGCCGGACACCGGCACGGCAGAAACGGCCGCCCCAACAGCGCAGACGACGTCCCCCGCCGCCGAACAGGCTGAGCCGGAAGCAACCCCGCCGGTTGTCGGCGATCATCTGACCGATGCCGCGCCGCTCGACGGCGAAGGGGCCGCGACATTTGCCCCTGCCGCCCCATCCGGCGCAGCGCAGGAGACATCGGGCTTTGTTGCGAACACGCCGGCGGCGGCATCCGCACCGCAGGCCGCCATCACCATTCCCGATACCGTCCAGCCGAAATCGCTTGCCGATGCGGCGCGCAGCGGCGATGTGCTGGCGCTGTTCGAGATCGGCGCGCGTTATTCGGACGGCCGCAACGGCATCACCGTCGATCAGAAGCAGGCGGCAGGCTGGTACCAGCTTTCGGCCGACAAGGGCTTTGCACCGGCGCAGTACCGGCTCGGCAGCATGTACGAGAAGGGCAATGGCGTCGAACGCGACATCGCGAAGGCGAAGAGCTTCTACGAGCAGGCGGCAAACCAGGGCAATGCCAGCGCCATGCATAATCTCGCCGTGCTCTACGCTTCCGGCGCGCTCGGCCAGCAGGACTATGCCACGGCCGCCTCATGGTTCACCAAGGCCGCCAACCTCGGCATCACCGACAGCCAGTTCAACCTGGCGATCCTTTGCGCGAGGGGCAACGGGGTTCCGGCGGATATCGAAGAATCCTACAAATGGTTTTCGATCGCCGCCAAGGCCGGCGACAAGGACGCGGCGCAGAAACGCGACGAAGTGGCCAAAGCCATGAAGCCGGACCAGCTCGAGCGGGCCCGCACTAAGGCCGATCTCTGGAAGCCGGAGCCGGTCGACCACCGCACCAACGCTATCGACATTCCCGACGAATGGGCCGGCACTGGCCTCAAGACGGCGACGGTCGACATGAAGAAGGCGATCCGCAATATCCAGGCGATCCTCAACAATAACGGTTTCGACGCCGGCTCACCGGATGGCGAAATGGGCGCAAAGACCGTGACCGCGATCAAAAGCTTCCAGAAGTCGGTCGGCCAGGAGCCGGACGGCAAAGTGACCGACGCAACCGTCAAGGCGCTGCTCGAACGCAACAAGCAGGGCAGCAAGGCCATCTAGAACCTTTCCGCTCTTTTCGGGTGCGGAAATGGCCTATGTCTCGTTTGCGCCAGCCCGGGCGCAAACCGCACGGCCCTTTTGCTGTAATTGCCCTACAAAAGGCTTGGCGGCCTCAGACATTTTTCGTTTTTTCCGCCGCCTGTCACGCAATCTGAAAAAAGCCGGATTATGCGGGACAGATCGATCGTCGCACCTGCCGAATCGTCCGCTTTCGATCTCCGTCGCCACAGGGGCCGATCGAAAGCCTCTGGCAACGATTTCACAGTATGGTGCGCATTCGAACGGGGTCGTGACAGAAACCGCCCGGCAGGGGCGGTCATCATTCGGGGTCGGCTGTGACAATCTATCTGCCCATCGCAGAATTGTCGGTGAACATCTTCATCATTCTCGGCATGGGGGCGGCCGTCGGATTCCTGTCTGGAATGTTCGGCGTCGGTGGCGGCTTTCTGATCACGCCGCTGCTGATCTTCTACAATATCCCCCCAATCGTTGCGGTCGCAACCGGCGCCAACCAGGTGGTGGCGTCGTCGATCTCGGGTGCGATCACGCATTTCCGGCGCGGCACGCTCGACATCAAGCTCGGCACGGTGCTTTTGGTCGGCGGTCTCTCGGGGGCGACGGTCGGCATCTGGATCTTCTCGCTGCTGCGCGCCATCGGCCAGCTCGATCTGATCATTTCGCTGATGTATGTGATCTTCCTCGGCACGGTCGGCGGACTGATGCTGCTCGAAAGCATCAATGCCATGCGGCGGGCGGCGCGCAACGAGCCGCCGGCACCACGCAAGCCCGGCCACCAGCACTGGGTGCACAGACTGCCGCTGAAGGTGCGTTTCAAGAAATCGAAGGTCTTTCTCAGCGTCATTCCGATCGTTGCGCTCGGCTTTGCGATCGGCATCCTCACCTCGATCATGGGTGTCGGCGGCGGCTTCATCATGGTGCCGGCAATGATCTATCTGTTGCGCATCCCGACCAATGTCGTTGTCGGCACCTCGTTGTTCCAGATCATTTTCGTGACCGCCTATACGACGATCGTGCAGGCGGCGACGAACTTTTCCGTCGATATCGTGCTCGCCTTCATCCTGATGGTCGCAGGTGTCATCGGCGCGCAATACGGCGTGCGCGTCGGCCAGAAGCTGCGCGGCGAGCAGCTGCGCGCCCTGCTCGGCCTGCTGGTACTCGCCGTCGGCGTGCGTCTGGCGATCGCGCTGGTGGTGACGCCGGCCGACATCTATTCGGTGGTGATGGGAGCGGGCAATTGATGCGCCTGCTTGCCGCCGCCATCGCGCTTCTTTGTCTGCTGCCGGCGGCTGCCGGAGCGCAATGGCTGCCTGGGCAGGCAACCGAAGCGGTGCGTGAAGGGCTGGAAATCGGCACGTCGACCAGCGAAATCGCCATCACCTCGGATTTCCACGGCGCCGACCTGACGATCTTCGGGGCGCTCTCGAACACCGACCAGCTGCTGCTCGCCATCGGCCAATATGACGTGGTCGTGGTGCTGGAAGGCCCGCGCCAGGATGCGACGGTGCGCAAGAAGGAGCGCGTCTTCGGCATCTGGGTCAATACACGCTCGATGACCTTCGAGGCGGTGCCGCACTCCTACTCGATGTCGAGTTCGCGGATGATCGACGACCTGACGACGCCGCTCGAGCTGACCGATCAGGGGATCGGCATCGATCACATTCCGCTGACGCCGGTCGGCTTCGTCGGCGATGGCAGCAATCTCGGCGAATTCCGCGATGCCTTCCGGCGGCTGCAGCAGGGCGGCGGGTTCTACGACCGCAACCCGAGCGGCGTGCGCTTCGTTTCCTCCAACCTCTTCAAGGCGAGCCTGCGCCTGCCGGCAAACATTCCGAACGGCGTCCACACGGTCCGCGCCTATCTGTTCAAGAGCGGCAATCTTATCACCCAGGAATCGCTGCCGCTGCGCGTCATCAAAACCGGCATCGAGCAGACGATCACCGACGCCGCGCATGGCCAGCCGATCCTCTATGGCTTCGCGTCCGTGGCTCTTGCCGTCATCACCGGCTGGGGCGCCAGCCTGATCTTCCGCAAGGACTGATCTGCGATAAGACGCGGCATTCACGCGAATTTCTTCCTTGTAACGGCGGGCGGTCAAGCGGCCGCGTCGCGCCGATGCGGTCATTCTCACCGCTGAACACCGCTTGCATTTTGCTATCAGTTGCATTAGGTTTCAACCAGTTGTAATATGCAATCGGTTTTGATCGTGGCTGGCAAATCCAGAAGGAGGATGGAATGAGAAAGCTTGTCGTCTGGAACCTGATGACCCTCGACGGTTATTTCGAAGGCACGAAGCCGTGGGATATCGACTTCCACAATCTCGCCTGGGGACCCGAGCTGCAGCGCCTGGCCGAGCAATTTGGTGAAGAAGGCGATCTGCTGGTCTTTGGCCGCAAGACCTATGAGGGCATGGCCTCCTACTGGCCGACCGCCGAAAGCGAAGACAAGATCAAGGCCTATATGAACGGCATCGCTAAGATCGCCGTGTCGCGGACGATGACCGAGCCCGGCTGGAACAATGCCCGCATCGTCAGCGATCCGATCCCCGAATTGACGAGGCTGAAACAAGAGGACGGCAAGACGATCTTCATCTTCGGCAGTGCCGCGCTTGCCGACAGCCTGCTGAAAGCCGGCCTCATCGATGAAGTCAGGATTTGCGTCGTGCCCCTCATTCTCGGCGGCGGCAACCCGCTTTTCAAGCCTGCAGGGGAGCAGGTCGCGCTAAAGCTCATCCAATCCTCAACGACGGAAAGTGGCGCAGTGATCTTGCGCTACGAGCCCGTCAAAGCGTAGCGGGTTAGACTATCTGATGACGACGGCGGTCCAATCTATGGCCGCATTCGGCTTTTCCTCCTCAAATCCCGCCTCTATCATCGTCGCCGAACAGAGGGCGACGGAGCATGGCAAAAGGCGCAGACCCACCGTTTGCGGAAGAACAAGATAAACGGCCGGCGGTGGGTGCACCGGTGGAGATCCGATGCAGCGACGGCGTGATGCTCGGCGGCCATCTCTGGACCTCGGGCGAAGCGAAGGCTCGCGCCAGCGTCATTATCAATCCGGCGACTGGCGTGCTTGGGCGTTATTATCATCGTTACGGCCACTTTCTCGCCGCTCACGGTTTCGACGTCCTGACCTATGACTACCGTGGCATCGGGCTTTCGCGGCCGGTGCGGCTCCGCGGCTGCGATTATCGCTGGCGGGAGTGGGGCGAACAGGATTTCGACGCGGCGCTGTGCTTCATGGACGGACGGGCAGACCAGCCGCTCTATGTCGTCGGCCACAGCATCGGCGGTTTTCTGCCGGGCCTCTCGGAACATGCCGGCCGGATCGACCGCATGCTGACGATGGGCGCCCAATATGCCTATTGGCGCGATTATGCGCCGGCGCGCCGGATGCGGCTGCTGATCAAATGGCACATCGTCATGCCTATGCTGACGGCGCTCTTCGGCTATTTTCCCGGCAAACGGCTCGGCTGGCTCGAGGATCTGCCGGCGGGCGTCGCCCATGAATGGAGCTTTCGCCGGGCGCGCATGGAGATGAGCCACCCGGCCGCGGAGCGGGACGAGGTGCTCAAACGTTTTGCCGCGGTGACCGCACCTATTCTTGCCGTCGCCATGTCGGACGACGAACTCGGGACCGTGCCGGCGATCCGTCGCACGCTTGCCTATTACCGCAACGCCAAGATCGACGAAGTGCTGCTGCAGCCCGCCGATCTCGGCTTCGAGGCGATCGGCCATTTCGGCCTGTTCCATGCACGCCATTCCGAGGGCTTCTGGCGCGATAGCGTCCTCTGGCTGCGCGACGGCATCCATCCCTGGCCGGCGCAGGCAGCTATCCAGGGAAGTTCGTATTCGACTAAAAACCGGTCCTTAACATTTACGAGTTAGTAATCTCTCGGAAACGAGAGGTTTTGTCATGCGTACTCGTATCGTTCTGACCGCCGTGGGTCTCGCACTGCTTGCCGGCTGCGCGACGGCACCGAAGCAGACGAGGAACATCTGTGCCGTCTTCGATGAGCGCGACGGGCTCTTCTCCAGCTGGCAGCGTGCAGCCGAGCGGACGGAGAAGAAATACGGCGTGCCGGTGCCGATCCTGATGGCGACGATGTATACCGAATCCGGCTTCCAGCCCTATGCGCGGCCGCCGCGCACCAAGCTGTTCGGCTTCATTCCCTGGACCCGGCCCTCAACCGCCTATGGTTATTCGCAGGCGCTCGACGGGACATGGGATCACTATCAGTCGCAGACCGGGAACTGGACAGCGCGGCGGGCAAACTTCGCCGACGCCATCGATTTCATCGGCTGGTATCACGCCCAGAACAGCGCGGAGACCGGCATTCCGCTGAACGACGCTTATAATCTCTATCTCGCCTATTATTCCGGCCCGACAGGATACAAACGCGGCGACTGGCGCTCGAACGGACAATTGCAGCAGACGGCGCAGAAATTTGCGCGGATGGCCGGGACGTATCAGCAGCAATTGCAGGAGTGTGATTGATTTCAGGGTGTGCCGTGTAAGTCCCGTATCCGAGACAGCAATCGCTACCCCCGCAAATTCCCGTATCTGACCGAATAGATCCGATCCCGGCCCAGCAGATGCGCCATCAGCGAAGATGTGTCGAACAGGCCCTTCATCGCCTGATGGGCGAGATCCAGGCCGCCGCTCATGACGCCGAAGGCCGGCATCAGGAGGCGGGCGCCATCGGTGGCGAAACACGGACGGCGGACGGATTTTTCGCGGCGGCGCACGGTCGCGGAGGGGTGCAGGTGGCCGGCGATTTCGCCGCTCTGCAAACCGCTCCGCGGCTCGTGGCGAAAGGTCAGTCCTGCATAATGCATCTCGTCGACCGAGGCGCCGGGCAGATCGACGACGCCGTCGGGATCGTGATTGCCATTGACCCAGATCCATTCGCGGCCGCGGGCCATGGCGACGATCAGCGCCCGGAAATTCTCCGGCAGATGCGCAGAACCGATGCGGTCGTGGAAATTGTCGCCGAGCGAGACGACGAGCTTCGGATCATAACGAGAAATGACGGCGGCAAGCACGGTCAGCGTCGCCAACGTATCATAAGGCGGCAGCATCATGCCGCGGCGGGCGAAGGCCGCGCCTTTTTCCAGATGCAGGTCGGAGACGACGAGCAGGCCGGCATCCGGCAGATAAAGCGCGCCGAGCGGGTCGCAGACGGCGGCAATGCCATGGACCGATGTCTCGATCCCCGGCATCGCGGTCTGTCCCGATATGTCGCGCGCAAGCGCCAGGCGGTTGATCACGGTCAATATTCCCAAACAAGTCTCAAGCGAGCGCCTCGGCGATCAGATCGTCGGCCGCTTCGGCGAGCAGCGCATCATGCGCCTCGCCTGGCACCGCTTCACGGCCGATTTCCAGCATCACCGGCACGGCGAGCGGGGAAATATGGTCGAGAGCGCGGTGGGTGATGTGGCCCCTGATTCGCCTCAGCATATCGCCAAGACGGCCAATATCCAAAAGTCCCGTCGCCGCATCCTGCCGCGTCGCCTGCAGCAGGATGTGATCCGGCTCGTGGCTGCGCAGCACGTCGTAGATCAGATCGGCCGAGACGGTGATCTGGCGGCCGCTCTTTTCCTTGCCCGGATGACGGCGCTCGATCAAGCCTGCAATCACGGCGCAATTGCGGAAGGTGCGCTTCAACAGGAAGGATTCGTCGAGCCAGGCTTCGAGATCGTCGCCAAGCATATCCTCGTCGAAGAGGTCGGAGAGGCTGAGCCTGCCATTGCCGATCATCAGTCCCATATCCTCGAGCCCCCAGACGGCCAGCGAATAATCGGTGGCGACGAAGCCGAGCGGCTTGGCGCCGGCCCGCTCCAGCCGGCGGGTGAGCAGCATGCCGAGCGTCTGGTGGGCGAGACGGCCTTCGAAGGGATAGGCGACCATATAGCCGCGGCTGCCGCGCGGGAAGGTTTCGATCAGGAACTCGTCGCGCTTCGGCAGCATCGACTTGTCTTTCTGCAGCGACAGCCAGTCGCGCACTTGATCCGGCAGTTGGCGCCAGCGGTGGGGGTCGGCGATCATCGCGCGCACCTGCTCGGCGAGATAGGTCGACAGCGGGAACTTGCCGCCATTGTAGGAGGGGATCTTCGGATCGAGCGAAAAGGCCTGCGATGCCAGGCATTCGTTTTCGCGGATGCCCTCGAAGCGCAGCACCTTGCCGGAGAAGACGAAAGTATCGCCCGGCGACAATTGCTCGAGGAAATATTCCTCGACCTTGCCCAGCGTGGCGCCGCCGCGGCCGATCCTGCCGCCCTCGCCGCGCTTGACCATGCGGATGTTCAGCATCGGGCTTTCGACGATGGTGCCGAGATTGAGGCGGTATTGCTGGGCGACGGCAGGATTGGAGACGCGCCAGCGGCCCTCCTTGGTCTTGCGGATGCGGGCATAACGCTCGTAGGTGCGGAGCGCATAACCGCCGGTCGCGACGAAATCGACGATGCGCTCGAAGGTTTCCCAGGTCAGATCGGCATAGGGCGAAGCGCTGATGATTTCATCGTAGAGTTCCAGCATGTCGAAAGGTTCGGCGCAGGCCATGCCGAGCACGTGCTGGGCGAGCACGTCGAGCGCGCCGCGGCCGACCGGCGGGGTGTCCTGGGCACCGATATAATTGGCGTCGAGGGCCGCCTGACACTCCATCACCTCGAAGCGGTTGGCCGGCACGAGGATCGCCTTCGACGGCTCGTCCATGCGGTGATTGGCGCGGCCGATGCGCTGGGCAAGCCGCGAGGCGCCCTTCGGCGCGCCGACATGGATGACGAGATCAACGTCGCCCCAGTCGATGCCGAGATCGAGGGTGGAGGTGGCAACGACGGCGCGCAGCCGGTTTTCGGCCATCGCCGCCTCGACCTTGCGGCGCTGGGCGACATCGAGCGAGCCGTGATGGAGGGCGATCGGCAGATTGTCGTCATTGATCGTCCAGAGCGCCTGGAACAGCATTTCCGCCTGGCTGCGGGTGTTGACGAACAGCAGTGTCGTTTTGTGTTCGACAAGCTTGTTGTAGACGTCGGGAATGGCATAGCGAGCGGAATGGCCGGCCCAGGGAATGCGCTCTTCGGTCGACAGGATCGAGATATCCGGTTTGGCGCCACCCTCGACGACGACGAGACCGGCATGATGCTCGCTGCTCTCCTGCCCGCTGCCCTCCTGTTGGGCGACCAGCCATTTCTGCAGATCCATCGGCTCGGCGACGGTCGCCGACAGGCCGATGGTCTGGAGGCCGGGGGCAAGGCGGCGCAGGCGGGCAAGGCCGAGCGACAGCATATGGCCGCGTTTGGAGGTGACGAGCGAATGCAACTCGTCGAGCACGACATATTTCAGGTCCTTGAAGAAGCGCTCGGCCTCGCGGTTGGCGAGAAGTAGCGCGACCTGTTCCGGTGTCGTCAGAAGAATATCCGGCGGGTTGAGCTTCTGGCGCTGGCGCTTGGCGTTCGGCGTGTCGCCGGTGCGGTTTTCGACGGTAACCGGCAGGCCCATCTCCTCGACCGGTTTCATCAGGTTGCGCTCGATATCGATGGCAAGCGCCTTCAGCGGCGAGACATAGAGCGTATGGATGCCGGTGAAGACGGAGCCTGGCGGAATCCGGCCGCGGCGGGTGAGATCGGTAAGCGACGGCAGAAAACCGGCGAGCGTCTTGCCGGCGCCGGTGGGCGCAATCAGCAGCGTGCTTTCACCGGCCTCGGCGCGGGCGAGCAATTCCAGCTGATGGGCGCGCGGCCGCCAGCCCTTTTCCGCAAACCAGCGGGTAAAGACGGCAGGCAACAAGGCGCGGGCTTCGGCATCGATCTGGTCCACGCCCTGAAACTAGTGAAATCCTAAGGAAAAAGAAGAGCGGCGGCTTTTCACATGGCGATATAGCGGTCTTTGCGATGGTTGATGGCAATCGTGAGGTTGAGCACGACCGCGCCGAGCACGGAGCAGGCAATGATGAAGGGGCTGGCGACGAAGAAGGAGAGCGCCAGGATGATGCCGTCGAAGCCGAGCTGGACGAAACCGGCGCGCCAGCCGAAACGATCCTGAATATAGAGGGCGAGAATTCCGATGCCGAGGCTGGCGCGGTGGCGAAAGAGCGCCAGCATGCCGGCGCCGATGACAAGACCGCCAAAGAGCGCCCCGGCGAAAGGATTGACATGGGCGATGCCGATGAATTCCGGGACTAATTCGGACAGGACCGATGTCAGGGCGATGGCGGCGAAGGTCTTGATGGTGAAGGCAAGACCCAAGCGACGAAAGGCGAGATAATAGAAGGGCAGGTTCACCGCGAAGAAACAAAGGCCGAAGCTGATCCCGGTCGCATAATGCGCGAGGAAGGCAAGACCCGCCGTGCCGCCGGCGAGCAGCCCCGCGCCGGAGAGAAGCGAGACGCCAAGCACGGCGAGCATGCTACCGGCGACGATGCCCTGGGCGTCGTCGAACGGCGAGTGGCGATCGGCGCTGGTATTCAGAAGGCCTGCGAAGGCGTTGGATGCCATGATGTTCCCCTGTCGGCTTTCTCGTTTCTATCCGGCGCCGGGAGAAAGGCAAACAGCGCCCTGTTGACAACCGGTATAATCATGGATATTTTTTATCCACGAATTGGGGAGATGCTTCGATGAAGATGAGCGATGGAGTCGAGCAGGCCATTCACAGCGTCGCGATGCTTGCCGGCCTCTCCGAAGGCGGCGTGCTTTCGGCCGCAGCACTGGCGGAGTTCCACGGCGTCTCGACGAGCTATCTGCTGAAACATCTGCAGGCGCTGTCAGGCGCCGGCATCCTCGATACCGTGCCGGGGCCGAAAGGCGGATACCGGCTGGCGAAGGCGGCCGAGGAGATCTCGCTGCTCGACATCCTGCTTGCGGTCGAGGGACAGGCGCCGGCTTTCCGCTGCGCCGAAATCCGCCAGCGCGGGCCGAACCCGGTCGCCGATCGCTTCTTCGCCAAGCCCTGCAACATCAGCGCGGCGATGCTCCGGGCCGAACGGGTCTATCGGACCGAACTCGCCAAGACCAGCATTGCCGACCTCGGCATCGAACTGACGGCCCTCGACGACGGATCGATCGCAGCCCGAGGCTGCGCCTTCCTTGAAATCCATGAACGCAAGACGGCTCGCTGAGCCATAACCAAGGAGAAGATCATGCAACCGCGTTTCAACTTCGCAAAAGCCGCCCCCGATGCCTACAAGGCGATCGTCGCGCTCGAGCAGTACGTCCAGTCCTCCGGGCTCGAGCGCCGCTTCATCCACCTGATCAAGCTGCGCGCTTCGCAGATCAACGGCTGCGCCTATTGCGTCGACATGCATGTGAAGGAAGCCCGCCATGATGGGCTCAGCGAGCAATGGATCAACCTGATGTGTGTCTGGCGGGAATCACCAGTTTATGACACCCGCGAACGGGCGCTGCTCGGCTGGGTCGACGCCGTGACCAACATTGCCAAAACCGGTGCACCGGATGCCGATTACGAGACGCTGAAGGCGCATTTTTCCGAGGAGGAAATGACGAAGATCACCGTGGCGATCGGCGCGATCAATATCTGGAACCGACTTGCCGTCGGCTTCCGCTCGCAGCATCCGATCGATGCCGCAGTCAAGGCAGCGTGATCAATTTCTGCTTAAGGGAACCATCCCGGCGACCGACCCGAAAATCTCGGGTCGGTTGAATATAAGGTCACTCGTAATTCGGAGTGGCCCGCACGGCAACGGCATCAGGCGATGGGCCTGAGAGGTCGATGCTATTGAAGAGGTCGCGGACAACTTTCGCGATTTCCTCTGCGGAAGCGCCCTTGGCGTATTCTTCCTGCATGCGGCGTCTTACAAGCTTTTCCAAATCTGACATAACTCACCTCATCAAATCCGGCGCGGGAAGAAGTGTCGCGTCGTGGCTGAGCAGAGGCAAGTTACGTTTTGTTTAGAATGGCTTACCGATTTGTAATGTTAGAGTGCGATGTAGCGGTCGGCACGGTGGTTGATGGCGACGAAAAGGTTGAGGACGACGGCGCCGAGCACGGAATAGAAGACGACCGGCGGCGTGGTGACGAGGAAGGCGGCGGCGAGCACGCAGAGGTCGATGGCGAGCTGGACGAGGCCGGCGCGGATGCCGAAACGCTCCTGAACGTAGATACCGAGAATGCCGACGCCGCCGAGGCTAGCGCGGTGGCGATAGAGCGCCAGTACGCCGAAGCCGAGCAGCAGGCCGCCGAGAAGGGCCGCCCAGGCCGGATGGATGCTGGAAATGGAGAAGAAGCGCGACTGCACGTCGGCAAGCACCGAAGTCAGGCCGATGGCGATGAAGGTCTTGATCGTGAAACCCATGCCGAGACGCTTCCACGACAGCCAGAAGAACGGCAGGTTGAGCAGGAAGAAAGCAAGGCCGAAATTGACGCCGAAGGCATAATGCAAAAGGAAGGCCACGCCGGCCGTGCTGCCGGTAAGAAGCCCGGCGCTGGCGAGCACGTAGAGGCCGAGGGCGGCGACGAGGCTGCCGGAGAATATGCCCTGCACGTCTTCGATCGGGGCATGGCGCGTGGCGCTGGCATTCCAGAAGCCGCCAAGGGCATTGATGAGCTGTGTCATGTCGCCAGTCTCCACGGCAGACGAGTTCAAGAACACGCCGGAGAACACCGGGCGCGGCGAAATTTTGCGTAATGAAATGAGCTTGAGCGCCTTGGCGTTTATCGCTGGGCTCGCTGCCGATGCGATGCAGTATCGGGTTTTTCAGTGAGCCGATCAAGCGAAATAGGTAAGCAATGCTGACCTATAAAAACATCGCAAGAAATGTTCGCTCACGCCGGCTTGCGCGTAAGAAACAGAATGCCGGCAACTGGTTTGCCGCCATCTTTGCGAATGACCGTCTTGGTGATTTTGAGGATTTCGAGGCCGTGACGGGCGAGCAGCTTCCGCACATAGGCTTCCGAATGGGCGTAACGCAGCGATGGCGCGAGATGAAAGCCGTCGCCCTTCCCCGCATCCTCGACGGAAAAGGCGATGTCGGCGCCGGCGGCGGCGAGGTCTTCGACGATGGCAAAGACGCTTTCGAGATTGCCGAGATACATCAGCACATCGGCTGCCGTCACCAGGTCGGCGCGATGTCGCGCCGCATCGGTAAACAGGCCGGAGAGATCGGGCGCGAGCGACAGATCGGCCTGGGCGAGACTGTCATAGACGTGTTTCTCGGCGGCCTTGGCCAGCATGTTCTGCGAGAGGTCGAAGCCTTCGAGACGGGTGACACGGCCATGGATTTCCGAGCCGAGCAGACCGGTGCCGCAGCCAAGATCGACGGCCAATTGGTAATGCCTGCCGGTGGAGTTAACGAGGGCTGCGAGCTTCTGCGGGACGCTGTAATCGAGTTTTTCGACCAGTGCCGATTCGAAACGGTCGGCATAGTCGTCGAACAGGCGCTCGACATAGCGGCTCGGCGGCCGGTCGGGTGTGGCGCTATCGCCGAGCAGGGCGAGCTTGAGTGCGGCGCCGAAAATGTCTTCGGGATCGAGGGCAAGCGTGCTGCGATAGGCCCCGATCGCGGCTTCCCCCTTGCCCGCCTTTTCGCGATAGGTGGCGAGGCGATACCAGCCGGCGGCCCAGCCGGGCACGAGTTCGAGCGCCTGCTCCATCAGCTCGGCCGCCGCCTCGGGCTCACCGCCTTCGTCGAGCATGCGGGCGTAATCGGCACGGCGGTCGGCGATGACATCGCCTGAGGAAAGCTGGTGGGGCTGCATAATTAGACCTGTTGACTTTTACGCATGTCGTTATCGCAAAACCGCTCCACACTTTTGCGCGACATGCGTTACAGCGCCGCGCGTCTTTTAAGACGCGCAAAGGACGCTGTAACACTTTCAATCCGCGCATCGTGCTTTCCGAAAATCGATTCCGATTTTCGGGCCGATGCGCCAGCCCGCATTTGGCTGCGGCCACAAAAAAACTCAAGTCCTATTTCACAGGCGAAGCGGCCAATCCCGGAAAGGGCTTGCGGGCGGTACGCCGCAACCTTATTCCAAGGGCAAACAGGAGATGGCGCATGTCCGATCAGGTGAACAAGTTCCTCGGCGATTCCTTCGCCCGCACATTGATAAAGCTTATCGTCGTGTCGCTGATCGTCGGTTTCGTCATGACAGTCTTCGGCCTGACGCCGTGGAACATCATCTATGGGTTCCGGGATTTCATCCTGGAAATCTGGCATCGGGGTTTCTCGGCGCTCGGGCGCGTCGGCGACTACCTCATCGTCGGGGCGACGATCGTCATCCCGCTCTTCGTCATCCTTCGCCTTTTCAGCTATCGCCGGTAACATGACATCGATCGACCTTTCCAGGCGCAGCCTGCTCATCCTTTCCGGACTCACGTTTGCCGCCGGCATCGCCGGCTGCACCACGACCCCGCACCTTGCCGGCACGCCGTCCAACGGCGAGGACGAAACGGCGAGCGTGCTGCCGCTCGTCAACCAGTTGAGGGCGAAGAACGGTCTGCCGCCGCTTAGCCCCGATCCGGCGGCGAGCACGGCTGCTCTCTTCCAGGCCAAACGCATGGCGAGTGCCGGCAAGATGGCGCATCTGATGGGGCTAACCGACAGTTTCGGGGCGCGGGTCAAGGCGAGCGGCGTCCAGCTGCCGGCGGCTGAAAATATCGCCGCCGGCCAGCAGAGCGTCGATGCCGTGGTGACGGCCTGGATCAACTCGCCGCATCATCTGGAAAACATGCTCGGGCGCTATGACGGCCTCGGCGTCGCCGTCGCCCATAATGTATCTTCCAGGAACCTGCCCTATTGGGCCATGGTGTTGTCCAGCTGAGGCGATTCGGCCTCGAGATAAGGCCATCATGGATACGCGCAGCAACGACAACAGGTTCGCTTTCGATGTGACGCACCGGCTGGTGCTGTCGATCGCCATTCCGATGACGCTCGGCTTCATGACGACGCCGATGCTCGGGCTGACGAATACCGCCGTCGTCGGCCGTATGGGTGACCCGGAAGCACTTGCGGGGCTGGCGATCGGCGCGATGCTGTTCGATCTGATCATGGGCAGCTTCAACTTTCTGCGCGCCTCGACGACCGGTCTGACGGCGCAGGCCTATGGCCGGCGGGATGGGCACGAGCAGCAGGCGATCTTCTCCCGGGCGATGATTTCGGCGCTCGGCTGCGGATTGGCGCTGCTTTTTCTTTCGCCGCTGCTGATCGCGGCCGGGTTGAGGCTGATGGGCGCGCACGGAGCGATCGCCGAGGCGACCAGCAGCTATTTTTCGATCCGCATCCTCGCCGCACCGGCAGCACTGGCGAATTACGCCATCCTTGGCTTCGTGCTCGGGCGCGGACAGGGCAAGATCGGGCTGCTGCTGCAGGCGATCATCAACGGCATCAACATCCTGCTGTCCATCTATCTCGGCCTGACGCTCGATTGGGGCGTGGCGGGGGTCGCCTGGGGTACGATGGCCGGCGAGACGGCCGGCGCGTTCACCGGGCTTTTCATCGTGCTCAGCGGCTTTGCCAAGGCGGAGCGGCCAGCATGGTCCGAGGTTTTTTCCCGGCGCCGGCTGGCTGAGCTTTTCGCGCTCAACCGCGACATCCTGATCCGCACCTTCGTGCTGATCGGCGCCTTCACCATCATGACGCGGATCGGCACCGGTTTCGGCGCGGTGACGCTTGCCGCCAATGCCGTTTTGATGAATTTCGTTCTGCTCTCCAGTTATTATCTCGACGGGCTCGCCAATGCCGCCGAGCAGATCACCGGCCGGGCGATCGGCGCGCGCTACCGGCCGGCGTTCGACCGCGGGCTGAAGCTGACGACCTTGTGGTCCTTCGGGTTGGCGGCGATCGTTTTGGCTTTCTTCTTCCTCGCCGGTCCCTGGCTGATCTCGGTGCTGACGACCTCACCGGAGGTGCGACAGGCGGCTGAGACCTATCTGCCCTGGGCGGCGGTGACCGGGCTGACGGGCGCGCTCGCCTTCCTGATGGACGGGGTCTTCATCGGCGCCACATGGTCGGCCGAGATGCGCAACCGGATGCTGATGTCCTTTGCTGGCTATCTCCTGATGCTCGCCGTCTTCGTCCCGCTCTTTGGCAATCACGGCCTCTGGCTGGCAATGAACGCCTTCCTGCTCTTCCGCGGCTTTTTCCTGGCAATACTGGTCAAGCCGCGGGCCGATCAGGCATTTCGGGCCGCCCAGTAATCCAGCCTGGTGTCGCGCAAGTCGCGGATCGAGTTGGCCTTTTCGCGATCCAGGAGTTTGGTGAGGCCGCGGACGATATCGCCGGCCAGACCAGGCCCTTCGTAGACCATGCAGGAATAGAGCTGGACGAGATCGGCGCCCGCCCTGATCTTTTCCAGCGCGGTTTCGGCCGAGGAGACACCACCGACGCCGATGATCGGCAAAGCCTGGCCGACGCGCTTGCGCATCCTGGCGAGCACGGCCGTCGATTTTTCGAACAGCGGCACGCCGGAGAGGCCGCCTGTCTCTTTCGCCTGGCGCTGATCCTTGAGACCGTCGCGCGACAGCGTGGTGTTGGAGACGATCAGACCATCCAGCGCATGCGCGAGCGCTTCCGCCGCGATATCGTCCATGCCTTCCTCGGTCAGATCAGGAGCGATCTTCAGAAAGACCGGGACCTTGCGGCCGGATGTCACTGCTGCCTCGTCGCGCGCCGCAAGCACGGCAGACAGCAGTGCGGCGAGGCTTTCACGGCCCTGCAAGTCGCGCAGGCCCGGCGTGTTCGGCGAAGAGATGTTGGCGGTGAAATAACGCGCGACGGAATGGAAGCGGCGAATGCCGGCGACGTAATCGGCGATGCGGTCGTCGCTGTCCTTGTTGGCGCCGATATTGACGCCGACCATGCCCTTGCCGCTCAGCGCGGCAAGGCGTCCGAAAGCTGCCTCATGGCCTTCATTGTTGAAGCCGAGGCGGTTGATGACGGCTTCATCCTCGACCAGGCGGAAGATGCGCGGCCGCGGATTGCCGGATTGCGGCTTCGGCGTCACCGTGCCGATTTCGGTAAAGCCGAAACCAAGCTTCAAGAGCGCCTCCGGCACCTCGGCATTCTTGTCGTAGCCGGCGGCCATGCCGAGCGGATTGTCGAAGACGAGGCCGGCAACCGTCTGGCGCAGGCGTGGATCGGGGGTGAGCTGGCAAGCGGGCACCAGGCCGGATTTCAGCGCGGCGATCGACATGCCGTGCGCCGTTTCCGGATCGAACAGGAAGAGACCCTTGCGGGCGACACGCTTGAAAGGATCGATCATGGCTGCAGCTCCGGGAAGACATGGGCGCCGGTCTCGTCGAGCGGCAGCGGTACTTCTGAGAGCACGGCGGCCAGCGGCAGGTCGGCAAAGAGATGCGGGAAGAGATCGCCGCCGCGCGAGGGTTCGAACACCAGCTTGTCGCCAAAACCCCCTCCATCGACGGCAATCAGCAGCAGCCCGGAGTGGCCGGCAAAATGCAGCGCCGCGGTCTGCTTCACCTGATCGGCGGTCGAGAAATGGATGAAGCCATCCTTCAGATCGATGCCGGCGCCATGAAAAATGCCGGTTTGTCTGGCTTGCTGCCAGAGCGTTTCCGTCACGATCTTGTAAAGGGTCTGTGTCACGCTCATCATGGCCTCGCGATTGCTGGTCCTCGATCACCAGCGCTTTGCCGGAAAGAGGCGGCGATGTCCACGCCCCAGCACTCAAAAACGGGACCGGCAGAAACAAATTCCGGAGGATGAGACGATGAAGATTTTGGTTCTCACGCTTAGCGTTCTTCTCCTGCCGCTTGGCGCCGCGGCGGCCGAACCCGATGCAAGCCGGTTCCAGCTGGAAAAGAGCGGCGACCATTTCGTGCGGCTCGACCGGCAGACCGGGGCAATGTCGATCTGCCAGGACAAGGACGGCGCCCTCGTCTGCCGGATGGCGGCCGACGAACGGGCGGCCTATGAGGACGAACTCGACCGGCTTTCCGAGCGGGTGACGAAGCTGGAGCAAGGCGGCTCCATCCAGCGCGCGCTGCCGAGCGATGCCGAAGTCGACCGCTCGATCAGCATCATGGAGAAGATGATGAAGAGTTTCATGGGGATGGTGAAGGAGTTCCAGGCTGATGAAAACGCCAATCCCCTTCCGCAGAAGACCTGATCTGATATAATCCCATGAGAAAGCCGGCATGAACGCGGAGGGATGGCGTTCGCGCGCCGGCAATGATCGGGCTCTTGGGAGGGAGTTTTCGATGCACGAACAGACCATCATCATTGCGGACGATCATCCGCTTTTCCGGGATGCGCTGCGTCAGGCGGTGATCGGCATGGAAGGCCGGCAGGCGATCGTCGAGGCCGGCGATTTCGCCGCTGCGCGCACGGCCGCAGGCGCCCATGCGGACGCCGACCTAATGCTGCTCGACCTCGCCATGCCCGGGGTCAGCGGCTTTTCCGGCCTGATGGCGCTGCGCTCCGAATTCGCCAGCCTGCCGATCATCATCGTCTCGGCAAGCGACGATGCGACGACGATCCGCCGGGCGCTGGAACTTGGCGCTTCCGGCTTCATCTCCAAATCCTCCGGCATCGAGGGCATTCGCCGCAGCATCCAGACGGTGCTTGCCGGCGATATCGCCACGCCGGAAAACTATCGCGACGGCCAGGAGCAGGATCCCGATGTCGCCGACCTGATCCACCGCCTGCATACGCTGACGCCGCAGCAGAGCCGGGTGCTGACCATGCTGGCCGAAGGGCTGCTGAACAAGCAGATCGCCTATGAACTCGGCGTCTCCGAGGCGACGATCAAGGCGCATGTCTCGGCGATCCTGCTGAAACTCGATGTCGACAGCCGCACCCAAGCGGTCATCCAGCTCGGCAAGATCAATATGGCGATGGTCGCCTAAGCACTTTCAATAACAGGATTTTATTCCTCATTTACCTTTACTCAGGCGGCACGGTCGGTTAATATTCGGCCTGGTTTAAGCGCGGCAGGCACGAGCCGCACGGAATCGGGCGCATATGCTGTCACACGACCAGATCTGGGGAGCGATCGACAGGCTTGCCGAACGGCATGACCTGACGCCATCCGGTCTTGCGCGCCGCGCCGGGCTCGACCCCACCTCCTTCAACAAGTCGAAACGGCTTTCCGCCGATGGGCGGCTGCGCTGGCCCTCGACGGAATCGATCGCCAAGGTGCTCGGTGCGACCGGGGCGAGCATGGAACAGTTCCTTGTCTTCCTGCGGCCGGATGCCGGTCTTTCCAAGCAGTTGGCCGGAGAGCTTGCCGGAGAGCCTGACGACGCCTTTCCGCCGCAGGGAAGCTCGATTCCGCTGCTCGGCTTCGCCCAGGCCGGCGCCGGCGGCTTTTTCGACGATGGCGGTTTTCCGGCCGGCCATGGCTGGGATGTGGTGGAATTTCCGGCGGCCCCGACACAGAAATCCGGCGTCTATGCGCTGGAGGTGCAGGGCGAAAGCATGATGCCGCTCTACCGCGACGGCGACGTGCTGATCGTCGCGCCGGGTGCGCAGGTGCGCCGCAACGACCGCGTCGTGGTGCGCACATGCGCGGGCGAGGTGATGGCCAAGGTGCTGCTGCGCCAGAGCCCGCGATCGATCGAGCTGATGTCGCTCAATCCCGAACATGCCAACCGAACACTCGAGCTTTCCGACGTCGATTGGATCGCCCGCATCATCTGGGCCAGTCAATAGGAAGATATTCCATGCGCCTTGCCGCCTTGTTCACAGGTCTTACGGGAATGGCGGTGGTGGCCGGCCTGCTGATGGCGGGCGAAACAAGGCTGCGCGGCGGCACGGCCGGGGAAGAGAGCGTGTCGGCAGAGGAGACGGCGACTTCGGTGGATCCCGCCGCGCAAGCCGGCGAACCGGCTGCGATGTCGGACGACCGGGCCGAAGTGATCGCCCGTTCGGCGCAACCGCCGGCTCCTCCCTCCCCTCGGCCAGCCGACGGCACGGCGCCCAAACCCGCCGATATCGCACCACCAGCTGAGACCGCCGCCGGGCAAGCCGCAAATCCTTCCGCGAAAAAGCCGATGGAGCTGACGCGGCCGGCGGTCGAAAATGCCGGCATGCTGTCCTTCGGCGAGCGCAGGCTTCAGCTCGCCGGCGTCGTGCCGACGCCGGCCGACAGGATATGCGGGCCGGCGGGTCGGCAATGGCCCTGCGGCATGATGGCGAAGACGGCGCTGCGCCAACTTTTGCGCAATCGCAGCATCGCCTGCGATATCGATCCGGCCGAATGGAAGGAAATGGCGACGACCGCATGCCGGCTCGGCACGCAGGATCTCGGCGCATGGCTTGCCGAAAACGGCTGGGCTGAAGTCGCGGCGGGTTCGCCGCTTGCATCGGCCGCCGAGAAAGCCAGGCAGGCTGGAAAAGGGCTTTACGGCGACGATCCGCGCCGGAGATAACTGGCGGTCATGACGGGGACCGATCCCTTGTAATGGCGGCTGCCAATTCCTAATCTCCGCTGATCGAAAAAGGAATCAGAGATGAACAAGCCGCTTTCCGCCCATGATGCGCTGATCTACGTGATGGTGATGGCCTCTGCCGTCGACAGCACGATGAACGACAGGGAGCTGGAAAGGATCGGCCAACTGATCGGATTTCTGCCGGTTTTCCGGGATTTCGATGACGACAAGCTGATTTCGGTGGCGCGCGACTGCGCCTCGCTGCTTTCCGGACCTGAGGGCCTCGACGTCGTTCTCGAAACCGTGCGCGACACCCTGCCCGTCAAGCTCTACGACACCGCCTATGCGCTGGCCGTCGAGGTGGCTTCCGCCGATCTTTCGGTCAAGGCGGAAGAACTGCGGTTGCTCAGCCTGCTGCGCGACCGGCTCGGCCTCGACAAGCTGACCTGCGCGGCGATCGAGCGCAGTGCGATAGCCCGTTTCCGCAAGAGCTGATCCTTAAGTCTTTGTTTTTATGCATGTCAGTAGAGCCCGTAGGGAAAATAGCGCAGATAGATTTCCTGCAGACGGCCGTTGCGCGACAGCGTGGCGAGCGCGTGGTCGATGGCTGACGTCAGCACGCTGTCCTTCTGCCGCAGCATGATCGTCATGCCCTCGCCGAGGAAATGCTCGGAGAGATAGGGGCCGTCGAACAGTGCGCAGCATTTGGCCGAGGCCGGCGAGGAGACCCAGAAGGAAAGCTGCAGCGCATCGGCGAAGGCGGCATCGACCTTGCGCTCCCTAAGCGCAGCAAGCAGGGCGTCCTTGGTGTCGAAGGTCTGCGCCTTGATCGCGGGAAAGAAGGCGGCCAGCATCGCCTCGTGCACCGTGCCCTTGACCACACCGACCGGGTGAGCCGAAAGCGCGGCCGCCGTTTTGCCGTCGAGCGGTACGGCGAGATTGCGCACGAAGCGCGCCGGCAGCATCAGATAGGGCCGGGAGAAGACGAATTGCCGGCGCAATTCAGGCGTCACGGCAAGACCGGCGATGACGGCATCGCCCTGCGAGGCGGCGAGCGCATCCTTCAGATCGGCGAAAGGGATCGCCTGGATCTGGCACTTGTCTGAAATCTCCAGCTCGCTGCAGATCTCGCGGGCGAGATCGACGTTGAAACCGGAAAGCTTGCCGTTCTGATCGGTAAAATTGAACGGCGGGAAATCGACCGAGGTCAGGAAACGCAAGCGGACCAGCGAGGAGAGATCGGGCCTCGCCAGACGTTCGCGGGCATCGAAAAGCAGCGGCAGCGAGGGTGCAGCCTGCTGAGCGGATGCGGCAAAACCCGAAAACAGCACGCGCAGAAACAGCCCGAATACGAGAAAACCCTTCACAGCCAGGGATGCCAACTTGGATTGCATCATCGTGATCTTGGTCTCGGGTTAAGCGCGAAGCGTGCGGTGTCGGCGAGCTGTAGCAGAGTCATGCGGGACGGGGAATATGCATGCGACGGATCGTGCCGCATCCGCCCCTCATCCGCCTGCCGGCACCGACCGGGGTCGAGCCACGGGTCTCGGCCCGTCCTTCGGACCCCCGTTTGCGGGGCGAAGGGGATATGCCGCGACCTCGCCGACGCCTCGCGTGGGATGTCCCCTCGCCCCGTTTACGGGGAGAGGGTTAGGGTGAGGGGCAGCCATCAGCGCAGATCGGGCAGCCATGGCAACGCATTGAAGACGATAATTCGGGCGCTAAAAATCGTGGGTATGCCGCCCCGCCGTTAGCGCGGAATTAAAGAATATCGCCTCTATTTGTGGCGACGACACGGACCCGCCGGCCGATTGCATGATGCATGCGTCAACCCCGCCATAATCCCTGAGCCGCGGCACTTACGCGGCGCTCCGTTTGCAACAATTGATTTCAAAGCACCGGGCGTGCGACGCCCGGTCAACCGGGTGACATTTCCATGTTGAAGCATCTGAAAATCCGCACGAAAATCATATCGGTCGTGGCGCTCTTGGGGCTGATCACGATGGCCGGGCTGATCTATGTCATTGCCGAGTTCCGCCGTGCGGATGCCGCCTACAGCGCCTTCATCGATCATGAAGCGCTGGCCTCGATGCAGAGCGCGCGCGCCAGCGCCTCGGTGGTGGCCTCGGTGCTGCAGGTAACCCTGCTGGCCGAGATGAAGCCCGATACGCCGGCATTCGCCACAGCGCTCGCCACACCGAGCAAGCTGCCGCAGGCCCGTGACCGGATGAAAGATGCGCTGGCGCTGGTTCCCAGCCGCAAAGCGGCGATCGATGACATCCAGGCCGGCATCGATGAGATCGAAACGCTGGCGAACAAGATCATCGAACAGAGCAAAGCCAAGGACAGCGCCGGGGCGCTGGCGAATGTTGCCCTGATCAATGCCAAGCTCAATGCGCTGACCCCGAAGATGATCGCCAACAATGATGCGATGATGGCGATGCTCAAGGACGGCGGCGACGCGCTTTCGGCCTCGGTCAACGGGCGGATCGTCTTCTGTCTCGTTCTGATCGGCATTGCCGTGCTGCTCGCCGTCGGCTTCAGCGTCGTCGTCGCCCAGATGGGCATTGCCGGCCCGATGACGCAGTTGCGCCTGCGCATGACTCGGCTTGCCGAAGGCGATACCACAAGCGAGGTCAGCGGGCTCGACCGCGGCGACGAAGTCGGCCAGATGGCAAAGGCCGTGTCGATCTTCCGCGACAATGCGATCGAGCGCGGGCGGATCGAGGCGCGGGCCGAAGCTGACCGTAACCTCAGTGACGGCGAGCGGCGTGAACGCGACGCGCAGAAAACCCGTGAAGCATCCGAACTCGAAGGCGCAGTTACCGCGCTCGGCGACGGCCTGCGCCGTCTTGCCGCCGGAGATCTCGCCTCGCATATCGACCAGCCCTTCGTCGCGCATCTCGATGCGCTGCGCGAGGATTTCAACAACTCGGTCGAGAAGCTCAACGAAACTCTGCATACGGTCGGCGCCAACGCCCGGGCGATCGGCGCCGGCGCCAACGAGATCCGGTCTTCCGCAGACGAGCTTTCCAGGCGGACGGAACAACAGTCGGCCTCCGTCGAAGAGACGGCGGCGGCGCTGGAGGAGATCACCACGACGGTGCGCGACGCCGCCAAGCGTGCCGAGGAGGCGAGCCAGCTCGTCGCCCGCACCCGCCTCGGGGCCGAAAAATCCGGCGACATCGTCCGCAAGGCGGTCTCCGCCATGCAGCAGATCGAAAAATCCTCGGGCGAAATCTCCAACATCATCGGCGTCATCGACGACATCGCCTTCCAGACTAACCTTCTGGCCTTGAACGCCGGCGTCGAAGCTGCGCGTGCCGGCGACGCCGGCAAGGGTTTTGCCGTCGTCGCCCAGGAGGTGCGCGAACTCGCCCAACGTTCCGCCAAGGCGGCAAAGGAAATCAAGGGCTTGATCACCAACTCCGGCACGCATGTGCAGACCGGCGTTTCGCTGGTCGGCGAAACCGGCAAGGCGCTCGATTCGATCGTCCAGGAGGTGCAGGAAATCAACCAGCACGTCCACGCCATCGCCGAAGCCTCGCGCGAACAGTCGATCGGGCTGCAGGAGATCAACACCGCCGTCAACACCATGGATCAGGGCACGCAGCAGAATGCGGCGATGGTCGAGCAGTCGACGGCCGCCAGCCACAGCCTCGCCACGGAAGCGACAGCGCTGAACAACCTGCTCGGCCAGTTCAGGCTGACGGGCACCGGCGGCTTTGCCGCCAGTGCGCCGATTGCCGCCGCAGCCCCACGCGCTACCCCGCGCCCGGCCGTCAGAACAGCCCCGATCCGCGTCGCTCGCGAAGGCACAGCCCGCCCGGCCGCCTCGCCAGCCCGCGCCCTCGGCCAAAAAATCGCCAACGCCTTTAACGCCGGCAACAGCGCACCGAAAAGCCAGGATGGCGACTGGACGGAGTTCTGAGCCACGGCTGTCCAGTTCACGCCCGAAGCCTGCCCGTCACCCTAACTCAACCGGGGTCGAGCCGCTGGTCTCGACCCGTCCTTCGGACCCCCGTAAACGGGGCGAGGGGACGTGCCAGGCGCGAGCCTAGCGAGGAACGGAGAGGTTGCAGCTCTTCCCCTTCGCCCCGCTAGCGGGGAGAAGGTCTTTTGGGATCTCGCTAACCCGGCCGCCAGCCGACCTCGACGAGGATATTCCCAGGCGCCGTGCAATAAAACAGCCAGCCGCCGCGCATGGCAGCTGGCGGACCGGAGAGCGCCGCGCCGGCGGCAAAAAGCCCGGCATGCACCCTATCGACATCTGCCCTTTCGGGCAGGATGAAGCCGATATGATAGGTCTGGCGCTGCAGTTCAACCTGGTCGGCGGTGCCGAATTTGGCAATGGCGTGACTGAGGACGATTTCGAGACCGGCATCGTCCGCAAGGATCGCCAAGCCGTTCTGGCCGCGCATATCCTTAAGCGTCAGGCCGAAATGGCGGATGAAAAAATCCGCCGTCGCAGTGATATCGGGTACGTGAAAATCGAGATGGTTCAGGCGCATGACAGTCTCCGTTCAAAAAATCCCGGGACTGCCTTTTGCCGTCTCCGCACGCCGCCGGGATCCCGCATCTGGTGCGGATCACGTCGCGGGTTCTCGTGCCATGGGCCACGGAGCAGAGCTTCGCCGGAGCGCTCTTGACGCTCCAGCGGAAGGGATCGGGCTTACCTCAACCGATCCTGCCTTTTTCGACGCTGCCGATCTAGCAGACGGCGCCGGTTTCGGCAATGGATTAGCACTGAACGATCACGGCGTTCCAAGCGGTGCTTCTCGAAGGATTGAAACTGCCCATGCCGTTTGCGTGATGCGCCGGCGCCAATAGAGAGTAAGATCGCGTCGTCGGCGGCATCGGAAGGGATGGACATGAAACCCGCACTCATCGGCCTCATCGGCACCCTGGTTCTTGCCGGGTGCAACACCGTCAGCTACAGCGGACCGGGCCTCGAACCCATCCCGGGCAGCATCACCTATAACGGCCAGCCACGCAGCAAGCTCACCAAATCCCCACCCGGCTCCGCCTTCCCGCATGATTTCATCGACCAATACGGCCAGCAGGTCGAGGAAACCTACATCATCCAGCCCGACAGAAGCCTGATCATCGCGCACCGCCGATACAAGCCGATCCGGTTTTTCGGGGATTAGGCTTTGCTCGGTTGTAGCTTTGGGAGATGGCCGACCAAGTTATTATCAACATTGACGCTAATCGCTGCTGCCCGAATAAATTTCCGGGAGATGGATCAGCCGATATAGCTTCAACTTTATCTTCCTGCTTCGCAACCAGAGCGCTAATATGTCTGACCGGCGATTCGATTGGGGGTAGCTCGTGAAGATAATAAGTATTTTTAACAACAAGGGCGGAGTTGGCAAAACGACCTATATGTATCACGTCGCGCACCTTCTGGCAGAACGCGACTTGACCGTACTGATGGTTGATTGCGACAGCCAGTGCAACTTAACCGCCTATAGCCTTCACGATTCTGAAATCCGGCGCTCTTGGAGCGCTGAGGGAAACAGTATTTTTCGAAATATAGAACGTGTTTATCAGACAGTTGGCGATATACGAGGCCGAGCGCCCTCAAGGGCCGTGAACGCCCGCGGTGATCTTTTCATTGTTCCGGGCGATCTGCGTTTGAGCGACTTTGAAGATCGCTTGGGCGACACTTGGAATTCGGCAAAGGGTGGAAGCGAACCGGATATTCGGGCTCAGTCAGCTATCCATCGTTATATTTTGTGGGCTGCCGAGAAGATTGACGCAGACGTAGTCCTAATTGACCTTGGACCAAATCTCGGAGCCTTAAATCGCGCGGTGCTTGCTTCATCTGACTATTTTTTGACGCCGGTCGCTCCAGATCTTTTTTCAATCCAGGGCACAGAGAACCTTGGAAACAAACTCGTCGCATGGCGAAGAGACTGGGATCAAGTAAACAACAGCTGGCAGAACAGCGAGGTTCCAATTCCAGCCGGAAGGCCAACCTATCTGGGTTATGTAATACAGCAACACAATGTTCGCTCAAACAGCTCCGGCATGACGGCAGGATGGAAGATCTATGGGGACGAGTTAATTCCGGCAATAACCCAGAATATCGTCGATAAACTAAACCCTATGCATCAAGTGATAGAATGGGAGGACAATGACTATAATCTGGGGCAAATTCCTAACCTTCATAGCCTGGTCCCATATTCAATGGAGGCAAAAAAACCAATATTCTATTGCAATGGATCCGACGGATTAAATGGTGCTCATATAACTAAGGCTCGTGAAAGTTCTGAACATTTCACAGATATTGTCGATACTCTTGAGCAGGTTCTAGATCCAGCCTTTTAAACTAGAGGAGCTATGGTCACGGCTTGAAAATTTCGGTTGTGCACTCAACACAGCAATGGCGCAACTGGTCGTGCGCTTGCAACGGCCGACATCTTCGCGTTTTCCGCCTGCAACGCGGTTGAAGCAAGGTGGAACTCGATCTCAAGTGCTTACACTGCAGAGTTGGGAAGCAGTGACCAAACATAGGAAACTACGGACAGGAATCCATAAATTGACGTTGAGAGGCCAATCAGTAATAGCGCTATCACGAGCATGTTCACAATCGTTGAAAATTGCCGAACCGGCATCATGTTGATCCGCTTTCCCTCGCTGTTTTGCTCCTCACGTTCACAAGAGCTGGAAGTTCCTTCGTGTCTAAAAGAGACATCGAGAAAAACTCCTTTGGAGCCAGTGACGGCAATTTAGAGCGCGTCCGCTGAACGCGGAATCGGAATTGAGATGACAGTCGCTGTTTCCCGTGATTCCCTGCCTTCGAATCAGGGAGATAGGGATGTCACGTGCATTAAGCGATGATCTTCGCGGCCGTGTTCTGGCGGCTTCTGCAGACGGGATGTCTGCACGCTCGGCGGCGGCGCGGTTTGGGATTGGGATTTCGACGGCGATTGCCTGGATCGCCAATGCGCGACAGGGTCAATTGACCGCAGGCAAACAAGGCCGACGTTCTGGCTCCCGGCTGGATGCGCATGAGGCATTTATCATCGGCCTCATCGATGTGGGGAAGGACATCACGCTCAACGAGATGGTCCTGCGCCTGAGCACGGATAAATCCGTATCGATCGGCCGTAGTGCTCTTGACGTGTGGCTTGGCAAGCGGGGCTGGACCTTTAAAAAAAGACCGCACATGCACTGGAGCAGGAGCGAGCCGACCTTTTGAGCCGGCGTCAGGAATGGTTTGATGGCCAGCTCGATCTCGATCCCGCCAAGTTGGTTTTTATCGATGAGACAGGTCTTTCCACGAAGATGGCTCGACTGCGCGGGCGATCCCTATGCGGACAACGCTGCCGGTCGGCCGTTCCCCACGGACACTGGAAAACCACCACCTTTACAGGCGCGCTCAGGCTTTCCGGCATGACGGCACCGATGGTCCTCGACGGCCCGATGAACGGCGCGGCATTCTTGGCCTACATTGACCTGCCACTGAACTTTCATCCAGCTGCGATTAGAGCCTCGGGGGTTTTGAATACGCCAAGTGGCGCGGTGTGAGCAACCGGCGGAAACGCGAAGCTTTCATCTTGCGCAGCGTTGGAGCCGGTT